>DAIPJT010000044.1:1434-4502 GCA_036770125.1 Patescibacteria group bacterium | reverse complement strand
GTCACGACTGTTGTTTTTTGTGGCGTACAACAAACCGCTGTACGCCTTACTTGTCATGCTCATTGTCATTTACTCGGTTGTTCAAAGTTCAGTTCCCTACCTTTACAAACTTTTTGTTAATACCCTAACTTCCGGCAGTCTTAAAGGCGTCTACCACATTCTCATAGCCTACGTTGTCATTAGATTGGCGGCGGTTATTCTGGAAGCTATCGCCAACATGATTGGTGATATCATCCTCAAAGAATCTTCAGCCGAAGCCAGAGTAACTATTTTCAAACATGTTCAGGATCTGGATTTTGCTTATCATGCCAACAAAAGCACAGGCAGTTTAATTTCTGCTTTTAAACGGGGTGATGGCGCTTTTTTTACTCTTTTCCAAGCCCTTCATTTTCGAGTCCTACAGGTCTTTGTAGGTTTTCTGGTTTTGATTTACTTCTTCACCCAAATCAATCCGGTCATTGCCATCTGTGCTGTCATCTCTTTCGTTTCCATGTTAGTGGTCGCCAGTATTGTCATCAAATATAACATCAAGACCCGCAATGTTTTTAACGACAGCGAGGACCAGATTTCCGGTGTTTTAACAGATAACCTAATTGGTTATGAAACCGTCAAACTTTTCGCCCGCGAGACATGGGAAAGAAACAGGTTGCAAAAGCTTTTTATTAACTGGAAAAGGTACCTTTGGCGATATGGCTTAAGTTTCCGTTACTGGGAGATCTCCATTGGTACCATTATTAACATCAGTATTTTTGTTCTTTTGTCCCTAACTGTTTCTCTGTTTGACCAAAAAACACTACTTATTGGTGATGTGGTTTTGGTGGTTGGCTTTTTAGACTCTTTTTTTCCTAAGGTCTGGGAGCTGGTTTGGGGTTTTAGGGAAATCGCTAAAAACTACAGCGATATTCAAAAATACTTTGGTTTACTGGATAACGAGATAGAAATTAAAGACCCGGTCAACCCGATTAAATTAAATACTGTCAAAGGGGAAATTAATTTTGACCACGTCAGCTTTTCATACAAACAAGGCAAGCGGGGAGCCATTAGAAATTTTAATTTGAATATTAGACAGGGGCAATCAATCGCTCTGGTTGGTCGCTCCGGTTCGGGCAAAACCACCTTGACCAAGCTTCTGATGCGCTTTTACGACGTAGACCAGGGTGCTATCACTATTGATGGTGTGAATATCAAAAATATGAATAAGTCCGACCTTCGGGCTTTAATGGGTGTCGTGCCCCAGGAGCCGATTCTTTTCAACAACACCATTGCCTACAACATCGGCTACGGCAAAGACCATCCGACCCAAGAGGAAATTAAGGCTGCCGCCAAAATGGCCAATATTGATAAATTTATTGCCGGTTTACCTGACAAATACGAAACTAATGTCGGCGAGCGGGGTATCAAACTATCCGGTGGTCAAAAACAAAGACTGGCCATTGCCAGAATGATCTTGTCAGATCCTGATATTATCATCTTTGACGAGGCCACCAGCCATTTGGATTCCGAGAGTGAAAAACTGATTCAGGACGCTTTCTGGAAAGCGGCTGCCAATAAAACCACCATCATTATTGCCCACCGGCTGTCAACTGTGACCCGGGCCGATAAAATTATTGTCATGGATGACGGCCGTATTGTGGAGGAGGGCACCCATAAACTTTTATCCCACAACCCTAAAAGCTTGTATTCCCACTTCTGGAAACTGCAGGTTAAAGACATCAGTTAAGTTGATAATACGTCTTCTTTCAGCTCTTTTGCCCCATTGAGAAAGAAAGAAACTACCTCATTCCAATCCTGATTACCCAAAAACTTTGGCAAATCTTTAACATCAGTAATATTCACAAAAGAAGTCGCCAACTGTATAGCCGAAATAGAAACGTCAAATTTAAGTCTGTAATTTTTAACCAAGTCCTCATTGTGCCAATTCAAATGTCTCATACTCAGATAAAGGTCAAGATAATCTCTCGATCTTTGTCTCGTCGTTATGGCATGCACTTTATTGATGGCAATATCTTCAACACTTGAAATTCTCAAATTACCAATTTTTTTATAACTACCGACATGTTTGAAGGGAAAAAAAGAGAAATCAACTTTGACAAAATTTTTTTCATCAAAATACAAAAAGAAGGTGTCCTGTCCTGTCAAATTTTGATGGTCAATTTTTGTTAATTTTAATTTGTCTCCCAAGCGGCTAACGGAAACAAGAAGTTGTTTTGCGTCAAACTCATCTTCACTGAAAAAATCCAAATCCTCCGAAAAACGATGTCGCAGATAAAAACCTGACAAGGCTGTCCCGCCAGTCATGAAAAAATTGGCCGTTATAAATTTATCTTTGGAGACAAACCCCAAAATTTTTTGTTGGTTGGAAGTAAGGATATCTTTCCCCATATCAAATACTTTATCATGCGCGCACGTTCCAAATCGAGGTTTGGTTCAATTTCCAACCATAAAAGCTTTAGTTTACTAAGAGAGATTTTCTGGTCCTCGACCCCATAATTTACAGCCTGGGACAACTCCCAAACTTCCTTATCTTTTGTTGTTTTAAACCCCTTTATGTCCGTATTCCAATTCTTTACTTTCATACTTACATTGTACCACTTTTGGGCCATTAAAACCGCCACCTACAGCCACTTTATCCATTCCATCTTCCCATGAGAACAGGTTTGAGATAGAATCTCATCTTATGAAAGAAAGAGGGAAACGGGGAAAGAGACTTCTACCAATATTGTTACAAAAACTAGAACGTGGGGCTATAGATGGAGTGCTAGATCTAAGATCCGGTCAACAGTTAGACCCCCGTGAATTGGAGGATCAGGTACTATCCAATATCCCTGAATATTTCAAGCCAACCATAAATCAATACAAGTCTCCAAATGCCGACGTCATGGCTCCAGTTACCAAAGAATACTCTTTGGTAAGAAAATTATTTGGTATTCAATAGAAAAAAAGTGGTACAATAAACCCGTGAGGGAAAAAAATCTCGAAAATCTAAGACATTCAACGGCTCATCTACTGGCCGCAGCGGTAACTTCACTGTGGCCAAAAGCTCTCCCCACCATTGGTCCAGTTATTGA
>DAIPJT010000044.1:0-1334 GCA_036770125.1 Patescibacteria group bacterium | reverse complement strand
GAGTTGAAAGAAAGAGGAGAAGAGATAACGGTTTACAAATCGGGAAGTTTTGAAGATTTATGCCGAGGCGGACATATTGACAACCCAAAAGGGGTAATTAAATACTTCAAATTAATGTCTGTGGCCGGTGCTTATTGGCACGGAGACGAGAAGAACAAAATGCTTACTCGTATTTACGGCACGGCGTTTTTTAGCCAAGAAGAATTGGATAAATATCTACTACAGATTGAGGAGGCTAAAGCCAGGGACCATCGAGAAATAGGTAAAAAACTTAATCTGTTTGTTTTTTCTGACCTGGTGGGCAAGGGACTACCGATGTTGACCGACAAGGGGGCTACAATCCGCCGTGAACTGGAACGATTCGTCGTGGATGAAGAAATCAAAAGAGGCTATAAGCACGTGGTTACGCCACCTTTGGCCAAAACCGACCTTTACAAAACATCTGGTCACTATCCCTACTACAAGGACACCATGTATCCTTTGATGAAAGTTGACGACGAGGAATTAATTCTGCGGCCCATGACTTGCCCACACCACTTTATGCTCTACAAGTCAGCCATGCACAGCTATAAGGAGTTACCCCTAGCTTACGCCGAAATGTCACCCCAATTTAGATATGAGAAGAGTGGCGAATTATCGGGACTCACCCGTGTCCGCCTGTTTTGTTTGGCCGACGCCCATGTTTTTACACCCAAGGAACAAGCCAAAAAAGTTATCAATGATGTTTTGGACCTGATTGATTTTATTAATAAAACTTTAGGTTTTGAAAAAGGTAAAGACTATCGTTATCGTTTATCTTTGGGCAACCGCAAAGACGAGAAAAAATACTACAAGGATGACAAAGCCTGGGAATTGGCCGAACAAATTTTGCGAGAAGTTTTGACCGAAGCCAAAGCACCTTTCTTTGAGGCCGAAAACGAGGCCGCTTTTTATGGCCCCAAAATCGACGTGCAAATGAAAAAAGTTAATGGAACTGAAGAAACCGCCTTCACCGTTCAATACGATTTCGTAATGCCCAAACGATTTAATCTAGTCTTCACCAATAAAGAAGGTAAGGAGGAAGAGTTAGTGGTTATTCACCGTTCATCCATCGGCGCCTTGGAACGGGTGATGGCTTTTTTGATTGAACACTATGCTGGAAACTTCCCCACCTGGCTAACGCCAGTCCAAGTAAAGGTCTTGCCCATTTCGGAAAAACAGATGGAATATGCCCAATCAGTCGTGGAAAAACTCAAAGCCGAAAACATCCGAGTGGAGTTGGACGAAAGAAATGAAACGCTGGGCAACAAAATCCGATCGGCCCAAAACGAAAAGGTCAGCTACATGCTCATTGT
>DAIPJT010000043.1:0-4642 GCA_036770125.1 Patescibacteria group bacterium | reverse complement strand
TCCTGCTCAACGGCAATAATTCGAATGCCCTGTTTTTTTAACTCCTCAATTACCTCCAGTGCTGTATCTCTTTTTTCCCATTCTACCCAATTTTCTGTGCCGACCGCCGCCTTGTGAATGCGGGAATTGGGCGGGTATTCGACTTCTCCACAGATATACATTTTAGTAACCCCGGTGGCGTCAGCCAGGCGAAAAAGAGACCCGATGTTGTAAGTATCCATCACACCATCTAAAATCAGGTAGATCGGGTGGTGGACAAGCGTCGCTTTTTCTTTGTTGGTGGGTACAGAGTGACGAAGGACAACTGGTTTTAACTTTTGCATAGAAGTATTATACCAAAGTAAATGGAAGAGAAAGGGGAGATCACAAAACAAGGTTTAAAGGAACAGATATCTGCCGATCTTGGGGATCAACACCCGGATTGGGATAAACGACCAACCCACCCGGATTTAACCACTGCGCCAATTCCCGGTTGCAAGCTTGACTCTTTGACGGGCTTGTGGGCAATCACTAACCCCCATGAATACCAAAAATATATTTCTGACAAAATTAGGCTTTCTTGGAAGGCCGGAAATGAATGTGTGGTTTTAATGGTTGACGTTGCCGGACTCAAGCAGTTAAATGATCTCTATAGCAGAGCTCATGGAGACGCTTCTTTGGTGTGGGCAGCCGGACAGGTAGACCTGAATACCGAAGGGGGTTTCGACAAAGATGTTGTCAGACCGAACGCTCACGGTGATGAGATAGAGGCAGTGCTTACAAATATCCCCCAGGACCAATTGAAAACTTTGTTGAGTCACCTGGAGAGTGTTTTGGGAGAGGCGTCACTTAAATATAATCCAACGGATGAAGTGGCCAAAAAGAAACAACCAGGCGGAATTTCTTTTGGCTTGGTGGCAGGAATTGGCACGGTGACATCTGAAAAGAAACTTGTTGGTCAACTGTTTGAGAAGGCAATGGAGGATTTGGAAGATAAAAAGCTGGCTAAAGAACCGACAAAGATAAAAGAGTTGTTGCACAATGTGGGAAATCTGGATCTTTTGATCCAGTACACCAACAACCTGTTTGGTGGGGGCAGAATTTCTGCTAAAGCCATGGAGACAGTTTTTTACCTGTTCGCTCTATCGGGAGCGGGGTGTGAGGCAATTGAAGTGAACCAAGATCTTAGAACGATTGACGAAATAAGAAGCTTGGTGCTGGAACAATACCAGGAAGTTTTTGGTTTTTCCACAGTGCCAATTGCTAACCGGACGTGGGGTGATTGGGGTTTGGATGTCGAAGCGTTATCTTCTCCTGAAGATAATGTGTTAATCAAAAAGGCTTTTCAAGGTGGTTTTGCGATGAATGATTCAGCTCTTCTGGAAGAACATGATGAACGGATGGGGGCTTTTTATCACGGTTTGGTTGTTCGTCAAACGATGGTTTCAGCTCTGGAGGTGGCGGTATTAAGTGGCCAGACCGCCTCGATTCTTGGTGTTGATGGAGACAACTTAAAACAGATCAACTCTAGGTATGGGATGGAGAAAGGCGACCAATTTATTGCTTGGATGATTAAAACTTTTGGAAAACAAATTGGCATGGTCCAAGATTTGCCCAAGCAGTCATTTACAGCACTGCGAGATCATGCCGGAGATGAGATTTTGAATCTGACTATTTCTAACTCGGATATCAGATTTAGCCTGGATGAAGTAACCGAACAGCTTAACAACTCTCGATGGGAGGTAAATGACAGATTAATCCTGAGTATGTCTGCGGCCTGTGTAACTTCAGCCGATCCGGAATTTAGAGATTTGGTCGATGCTGTGAGGACGGCGCCGGAAAATAAACGCCGGAATGCGACTTTTTCGCTTTATAACGCGATGATTGAGATGTCTGACAACATGGTGAAAACTCTAAAAATTTTGGCACAGGTTGAACAGATAGAAAAAAATGTCGAAACGTCTGACTCTCTTGGCATTGGAGAGTTAAACGAGATTTTTGTAAACACCTTTTCTGGTGGGCGGGTGAGCCCGGATTCTTTTGACGTTTTTGCCCGAATTTTTTATATTTTGGGAAAAGTTGCTGAAAGCCAACTTCTTTCGGAAGAAGAGTTGGAGGGGTTGTTGCCGCAGGAATCTTTTGTTGGAAATGAGATTTTTCGGAAGTTGCCGTCGGCCAGGAGGGGAGAAACCGGTAGTTTGTTGGAGATGAAAAGAGGTGTGGTTTTGCGTGTGGCGAAGATTCTTTCGGACGCCACTTCTTCTCAGTGAGCTCTAAAGGCAAAATTGTAAGATATCGGATATAATACTTCTGGAGTCGTTTTTGGGAGATCGTCTAAAGGTAGGACAGCAGGTTTTGGCCCTGCTAATCGGGGTCCGATTCCCTGTCTCCCAGCTAATCTTGTGCGACTACCTTTTAAGGTCAAACCTTTAAAGGTATGTTTAATTTCTCTTTGGCCAGGCGGAGGGACTCTTTTTGGAAAAAGTCTTTTACTTTCGGCCAGGAAACATCTACCAGCATTCTAGGCATTTCGGTTTCCATTTCTGCATCCTCAAAATATCCAAGTGCTCTAATAATGGGATAAAGATGATCATCTAATAATCGATATTTTTTGTCGAAAAATTCCAGCATTTGGTCCAGTGAATACTCTTTTGCTAAATAAAACAGGTCTATAAAATCTCGGCGTGTCCCCCGGTCTTCCACGGCACCTATTTTCATAGCTGACAAGTCGCTTTTTTGAGCAAGTTGTAATTGTTCAAAAGTAATAGTCTTTTCCAGTAAAGGATATGCATAATAAAAGAGGCTTATGGATGTATCTCCGATTTTTCCAAGAATGGTACACCAATTTTTGGTGCGTATTTCAAATCCGGGGATTTGTTTTAGTGTGTTTTCCAGCTGATTTTCATCGAATTTTTCTTGAGTAAAAAAATCAAGATCAACCGAGATGCGATGTCCGATTTGCAGAGCCAAACTGGTTCCGCCGGCAAGATAAGCAGTCTGAAAAACCGGGATTTGGCCGGTCAGCTGTATAGCCCGAAATGTATCGGGAAGTAGGGTTTTTGTAAACATGGAATCTGGTTTGGATTGAGGCCTAAAACATCTGCCCAAAAAGTACCTGACACTCGGGACAAATCTTTTGTTTTAAGTAAAACGTTTTTTATTTGATTTTTGTCATAGGCTTTTAGGAGCCACCTAATTTCCGGGGTTTTGCCTCGATCCAACAGTCTTTTGATGATGAGGTAGGAGTGTTTGTTTTGGTTCAGATTATCAAAATCTACATCCCAAAAATACTCTCTGAAAGACTCCGGCAGTTTGGTTTGACGCATAACCTATTATACTACTTTTTCTCCCACCACATAAACTTGAGGTTGCCGAAGACCTGAGTGGAGGTGTCGTGATAACCAGGCAAACTAATCCTCTCGTCACGATCACTAATAACACCAATTCTTTTGGTGGTGGGCAAGGACTTAATAATATCGCTACTGGTCATTTGGGCCGTACCCACGTAGAGAGGCAAGGGTTGCCCTGGGTTATAAATTGGGGCGGGAATGCCATAATACTTGCTTTCCCACAGGTGGTGGGAAGCGCCGTTAATGTTAATCAGTGAATCTTTGACGGTTATTTCTGCTTTGACTGTGTTGGCCAAATCCCTAAAGGGATTTTTCTTGGGGTGGGTGAACTGCTGGTAGCTCACTGACCCGTAAAAAACGACTAAAGTTAAAAGCAGGAAACGCAGTTGTTTTTTAGCCCCCAACCCAATTAAAACTGCCATACCAGTGGCCGTGGCCAAAAGGTAACGGTCGTAAAAAACGGGGGTGACCGCGTGGGAAATCGCGTAGGCAATAAAAACCGGGCCCAAGAAAAGACACAATAACTCCAAAAAGCCCCGGCCAACTCTCTTCCAATCTTTGATTAAAAGTAAAAGGGCAATAACTACTGTTGAAACTGGCCTAAATTTTTCAGCTACACCACCCACCAAAAATTGATAAAGAAGGTTAATCAGGTCTCGACCTTTGGGAATTCCCAGCCAAAAGCCACTGCCTTGAACTCGTTTGACTTGTAAATACATGGGGTAAAGCCAGAAGGTGTACAAGAGAACAACGGCAATAAAGGGCTTCAATTGCGATAAGTAGGTTTTGGGTTTTTTCCAGTCAAATTCGGCCACCAAATACCATAGGCCCTGGGATGCGAGAGTAAAAAGAGCAAAGTGGTGGGTGTACAAGGAAGCTGTGGTAAAAACCACATAGCCCGCCCAACTTTTTTTGACAAAAAAGTAAATTGACCCCAGGGTAGTGAAGGCTAAAAGAGCGTACATCCGCCATTCAAAGGCAAAAGGTTCCAAAAAAGGGGTCAGAAAAGCCAAAAAGCTAACCAAGATGGCTGTTTTTTTGTCTTTTTGCAAATGATAAACAATTAAGCCGGCAAAAAGGGAAGCACCTAAAATAAGAAGCAAAGATAAACTTCGAAGCGAAATTTCGGAAAAACCAAACAAATGGCCCCAAGCTGTGCCCAAAATATAAAAGAGGGGCGGAGCGGTGTCTTTCATGACCACATTGACCATTTCGCCAAAAGGCTTTTGTACGGCCATAGCCGAAAAGGCTTCATCCCCCCACAACGATTCAGTCAGCTGGGTTAACATCCTATTCAGTATAGCTCGTTTTAG
>DAIPJT010000042.1:4559-4816 GCA_036770125.1 Patescibacteria group bacterium | reverse complement strand
ACCTCGAGTCCATCGTCGACGGTAACTTGGATAAAATATTGGAGTTAACTAAAAACATCACCAGTTAAGTCATCTTCAAGTGTGCCAAAAATGTTTTTTCCCTATGGAATAATACATTATGGTAGTAAAAGAGAAGTGCCCAGGTTATGGTATCAATTGTTCCCAACCGGCTTAAGGTTTCCTCATCTAAATCCAACCCCGATCTGTAAGCCTGCTCCGCCTGTTTGACAGCCTTTGTGACACGAGTACCTTTTTCG
>DAIPJT010000042.1:0-4549 GCA_036770125.1 Patescibacteria group bacterium | reverse complement strand
TTTTCGGTCGGACGTGTCCGAAGCTTTGCAACATAATCAAACGTTATCTGTCGAACATCGTTTTCCCAATTAAGTGTTCCCGGTCTGTATGCAATAAAGGCTTCAAAAATCCTCCCACTTTGAGGTTTTTTAAAATCATCTCTCATTCCAAAAAATCGTACTGTGTCGTGATTTAATCTCACTGAAAAAGGTATTCTTTTTTGCACATTCTTTTTCTTTGAATCTATATCCACGCCAGGATGTCGCCGAAACCATTTCCAGGCACTGTCTAGCATTTCTATCTCTGGGTTTGTCACTCCACCTTTAATATATATTTGTCGAAGTAAGTGGGTTGTAGGCAGAATGTCTTCACGCCAAAAACACTCTCTGCTTCTTGACGGATAACCATTGATTGGAAACTCAGGCCTGGCTCTCAAACGATTGAAAAAATTTAACTGCCTTTCGCCACCTTCATCTCCCCGCTCGCCATTTTCCCAAGCCATATATTAGTTACGTTTTTTCCATGCCGCCTCTCGTAACCAAGCCCGGTCGTCACCCAAGTCAACAACAATTCCCGTAAGATCATCAAGCCTAATCCAATAGACACTTCCATCCAGTCTCGAGCAAACCCCAGCTTCTCTGCCATTTTCGGCATGACACCGACCCATATTCGATCCATTTGGAGTTGTCGCATAAGCAGGAATGACGTGACTCCCACCATAAACCAAAGTGCAACCGTTACCAGTGCAATCACGATACGGGCATTTATTGGGTGAGTTCGACTTGTACCTGGGCAGCCGCAAACGCGTAACCTGCATAATCTCACCGTCTGGCCCCTTTTCGAAACCGAAACCATCGCCAAACCAGTTGCGTAAACGTTGGTTAAGCGAAAGAAAATGATCTTCCAGTCTTTGAGGCGAGTAACCCGTTCTTTTAATTAAATCCCTGGGAGTAACACCCATGGGTTGCCTAACAAACTTTACCAGCCATTCTTTTCCCAACATGGGGCAAGTGTAGCACCTTCTTTCTAACTTTCAACCTCACTAAGGGTGACCTCAACCAATTTGGTTTCGCCACCTGTCTGCGCAGGCAGGCTTCTCCACAAGTCAATTTTAATTTTGTCGCCCGGTTTCTTTTTGGCAATAAGCTCCGCCAAGTCTTGATTTTCCCCAACTTCTACCCCGTCAATCTTGGTAATAATGTCATCCACCACAATCCCCGCCTCCTCGGCCGGAGACTCCCCCACCACCGCCACCACGTACACGCCCGCCACCACGTCGTTAACAATGGCTGTTTTTTTGGAAACTACTTGGTATCTGACCCCCAAAAAAGCTTTGTTGGGGAAACTGCCATCGTTGGTGTTATATGAAGCTAGGGCATTTTTAACAACACTAACTGGAATAGAAAAACCAACATTCTCGGCATCAGCCGCTACCGCTACGTTAATGCCAATAACCTCCCCTTTGGAATTAAGTAAGGGCCCACCCGAATTACCCGGGTTGATGGCCGCATCGGTCTGAATAACGTTGTCCAGCTTCTCCACATAGCCCTCAAAGGCACTTCAGGCGGTAATCCCCCGCCCCAAGCCCGAGACGACTCCGGTAGTCACAGTGTGCCGAAATTCCCCAAGTGCCGTGCCAATAGCAATCACAAACTGACCTACTTTTAAGTTGTCAGAATCTCCCAAAACGACCGGCTTTAACTCTGAAGCGTTAATTTTAAGGACAGCAATATCATTATTGGGGTCCCGGCTGATGGAAACTACTTCATATTCCTTATCATCGGAGGTAATCACCCTATAGGTGCCGCTTCCCGACACCACGTGTTTGTTGGTGACAATTAAACCTTTTTCCGAAACCACAAAGCCACTCCCAATATCTTGAGTTTCCTCACCTCGAATCCCTTCGCTAAATCCGCCAAAGGGAGAAAACTGCAAAAAGTTTTGTTGAGGGGTTTTAATGGAAACGGTAACCACCGACGGTGATACTTTATCGGCCACATCAATGACCACCGACTCTTCCCTAACCACCGACCGACTTTCAATGTTCACACCCTTACTTCCCAACAGACGGTCCAGAAACTTAAAACCCACCTGCCGGTCAAAAACCACTGCCCCTAAAATCAAAAATATAATTAAGAGTAAATAAATTATTTTTTTCATAATTCTCCCTGTCATTCCCGATCTCCTACCCTGTCATTCCCGATCCAGTCGGGAATCCAGTCTGGATCCCCGCCTTCGCGGGGATGACATAGAGAACGAGGATGACACATAAGAAAATATATTACAACTCCATTACAATTTCCAGCGCTTTTTCAAGTTGTTCATCCTCGGGTGTATCGGGATTGTCGGCCACCACTACGTCCGGTTCAAGGCCTTTTTCGTTAAGCCAAACACCTTCGGGCGTTAACCATTTACCAATGGTAATATGTATTCCTGAATTTTGGGCCAAATCCTTTGGCTCCTGAATCGTCCCCTTGCCAAAGCTTTTCTCGCCGATTATTTTAATCTTGGCCTGCTCCCGCAAAGCCGCAGCCATTATCTCTGAGGCCGAGGCCGACCCGCCATCCACCAAAATAACCACTTTATATTTGGCTAACCGAGAAATTCCTTTAGTTTTGTACTCAGTCCGGCCGTAAACCTTAGAGTCTTCTATCACCACCAGGGTGTTGGTGGGCAAAAAATCAGAAGCCAAATCGACCGCCCCCTGCATATAACCCCCGGGGTTACTGCGCAAATCCAAAATGAGGCGATCGGTTGAACTTTTCATCAAAACACTAACTGCTTTTTCCCACTCAGCCTTGGTGTCTGAAGAAAACCGCAACACTTTAAGGTGAGCCACCTCATCCGAATACTCCAATTCAACACTCAAAACCTCAATCTTGGCCCGTTTTATGGTAATCGTTTTTGCTTTGTCCTCCCCCTCCCTGGCAATCAAAAGAGTCACCTCGGTACCCCTGGGTCCCTTGATCAAAGCCACCGCCTCGTCAATCGACATGCCATAGGTTGACTGGTTAATGCCTTTCTTCTCATCTTTGATAGCCAAAATAACGTCTCCCGCCAACACTCCGGCCTCTTTGGCCGGTGAATTGGGAAGTGGTGTGATAACGGTCAGGTCTTTTTTCTTGAAACCAATTTGAATTCCCACGCCCTCAAAACTACCGTTTAAGTCGTCCTCAACGGTTTTGTTTTCAGACGGAGTCAAAAAAACGGTGTACGGGTCGCCAATGGCCGCCACCATCCCCTTAATGGCACCATAAATCATTTCTGAAGTACTCAGTTTGGTGGAGTCAAAGTAATTCTTGCCCACCATATCCCACACATTCCAAAAAAGGCCAAAGTCGGGTGAAGCAGTCGTGGTCTTATTTTTGATTTCGCTTGAAAAATCAAAACGAACAAAACGGGGGTCCCTCACCCCAAATTTACCCAAATAGAAGCCGGCAGAAAAAATAAGCGAGGTGGCAACAACAAACAAAAAAACTCTTTTTACTAGTTTGGCAGACATAATTACTTTACAGGGGGATATTATCCCGCAGGGAAATCATCTTTCGGTCACGGTCAAAAGGGCCAAAAAGCGCGCTTTCTTGATTTCAGCCGAGAGAATTTTTTGGTGTTTGGTACACACACCTGAGCGCTCCCGGGACATAATCCTGGCGCGGTCAGTCAAAAATTTACCCAAGACCTCAACCTTTTTGAGACTGGGCACGGTTTTGTCGACACAAAAAGGACATTTTTCATGCAAGGGTCGGATAATAATTTTGCGCTTGTTCTTTTTTTGCATACTGGTACTGATTAAAACGGAATATCCTCACTTTCTTCAGCCGGTTTATCCTCAACTTTTTTCTCTTTCTTCTCTACTTTCTCAGCTTTAGTTTCAACCGGAGCCGAAATCTCTTCTTTTGGTTCCAGAACCTCAGCCGGTACATCCAAGTCCATTTCGCCTCCACCTGCCTGCGCAGGCAGGTCCTGTCGGCTATCCAAAAGAATCATGTCCAAAACCACAATTTCAGTTGTTTTACGCTGTGTTCCGTCAGCTGCGACCCAAGTTCGAGTCTGAAGTCGGCCTTCAAAGTAAGCTTTCCTGCCCTTCTTTAACAGTTGTCCGCAAATGTCGGCCAGTTTATTCCAAGCCGTTAAATTGTGCCATTCCACTTCCTCTTTCTTTTCACCCGTATCGGTGGTCCATTGACGATTAGTGGCCAAACCCATGGAACAAACCGCTACTCCACCGGCGGTGTAGCGTAGTTCCGGATCTCGAGTCAAGTTACCAATTAACTGGACTTTATTTAAGCTTTTCATCTGTTATGCTTTCAAAAGCAGGTATCTAATAATATCACCTTCCATCCTTAATTTGGAGTTTAAAGCCTTAATCGATTTGCCCGGCAATTCCGGGTTAAAAAGCAAAAAATACCCCGTTTCGTGTTTCTTGATTTTGTAAGCCAGGGACTTTTTTCCCAAATCTTCCACCTTGCCCACTTTGCCCTCAAACAAAGTCACCAGCTTTTCTACCCTCTCCTTGACTGCCTTGACCTTAGCCACAGAGGCCTCCCCATCCAAAACAACGTAAAATTC
>DAIPJT010000041.1:0-4889 GCA_036770125.1 Patescibacteria group bacterium | reverse complement strand
GCAAAAAACTGCTTGCTTTCATAAGCTTTTGGCGAATAATCAATGGCTGTAGCATAGATATCGGTAATTTTTTGATAAATTATTCGTTCGCTTGTGCGGATATCCTTAATTTCCTCATACAGTTCATCAAAATATCTGGTGCTGAAACGAGAACCGTATTTCATCCGGTTAATATCCAAAGCGTAACCTTTGTGAATATAGTTTTTAAGGATTCCTGTTGCCCATTGCCTAAACTGTGTGCCCCGCTCAGAATTCACCCGATAACCAACAGCTATTATTGCTTCAAGCGAATACATCACAGTATTTCTATTAATTCGCCTTCCACCTTCTTGTTGAACTTGTAAGAATTCCTTACAAGTTGCTGTTCGATCGACCTCTCTTTCGATATAGATATTTCTAAGGTGTTGAGTAATATTTTGTGGCGTCGTGTCAAACAGCTCTGCCATTTTCTTTTGTGTTAGCCAAATGTTTTCATCGGCATACAAAACCTCTATGTTTACCTGGCCATCTGGAGATTGATAAAAAGCTATCTGATTATCGGGTAATTTATTCATACTCTCTATTAATTTTACCACTTCCTGTAGAAATGTTGAGAAAAGGGCAACTACTGGGAGAACCCCACAATTACTTCCCTATGTTTTAATTCTTTTTACCCCTCCATGATTAATTACCACTGAAGGGCGACCGTGGACCATACCAATTCGGCCGATCCGCAATTTACATTCCGGACAGAAAACATCAGTTTGGTTTGGCAGGTTGGTAACCCCAACAAGATCCTTCCCAATTTTATCCAAGTAGCATTTCATTAAAAAACCAGGCTTTTCTTTTTTGTAACGGCCAAACAATAAGTGGCCGTTTTGGCAGTAAACATCAATTGTTTTTGTCGCCATTCTGATTGGATTTTATCACCGCAGCAAACAAACGGGGAGATTACTCCTTTTTAACCAAAAACAACACCATAGCCTCCCTAAAGGTTAATAAATAAGTGGTAATCTCTCTAATGGTTTTATGATAAGAAACTTGATTCGGCTCGTTAATGTCAAAAACTGGAACTGCACCCTGTTTCAAAAACCTGTCCCAAACATTATCTGGAAAAGCTCGGGGAGAAAGAATGGCAAAAGCGTGACCGACTTTACTGTCGGTCCCGTCATGAAGATGGGTACATAAAGCCCCTGTTGGTAGTTTTCGTCGAAGATTATTGTTTAAAAATGCAGTAGTTTCACCGGCTTCAACCACATTAAGCTCACCAACCCCTCTCAAACCCACGTATTTAAAAATATCTATCCCACCGCAAAGTTCTTCAAGTCTCTCGCGAGACGCACCCAAGAACCTCCACTGGGTTAACAAAGAGGTGGCCTTGTCCGGTTTTCCTCCCAAAGCTATCAAGCTTGACTCCATGCACCCAAATTTCTTCCCCTTCAACAAGTTCCCGTTGGCAAACATAAAGGCATCTGCCATTCGACTTATACCATCTCTTTCAGTCATGGATGGAAATATACTATAGGCAGGGGCTTTATGCAAATTGGGGAAAGTCAGCTAACCAGTTTCACTGCCTGGTCTTCAAAGATGGGGTTTTTGCTTGCCGGTTCACGGTAACTGTGGTCGGCTCCGTCAACCGAATAGAAGGTTACGTCATAAGAAACCGCATCGGCCATGTCTTTTTTGACAGTGTCAATGTTCCCAAAACGGTCCTCACTTCCTTGGATAATTACAATTTTTCCGGGAAAGGTTTTTATATCTATAGATCCGGTTACATAACCTAAAACGACCAAACTGTATTTGTCTAATTGAGATTTATCCAGCTTCTTTAAATAGGCCCCGGCGATAATTCCTCCCAGAGACTTGCCAATCAGGCGGATGTGCCGGTAACTATCGGCTTTGTAATCAACCAAAACTTTTTGGAGGGTAGCTATCTCTTCCAAAAGTTCCGGGCCGGAGGAGTGGTCTTCTCCTCGCTCAATAAAAGGAAAATTAAACATCAGAGCACTGTGACCGGCTGCTTTTGCAGCCTCAAACAGTTTTTTGAAAAACCCACCCTCAATCCCCGGGCTCGAGCCATGGAGAATAACATCCAGTATGTCCTTGTTCTCGTCTTCGCTAAATTCAATTTTCATAAAATATATTTAGACTTTTTTCTTTGCCAAAACAAAATAATGGGCCCCGACATAGTCGGGATAATATTCCTCTTTGTAAGTAAACTCTATCATTTCAAAACCCTTCAACATTTCCTCTACTTCCACTTTAGAAGCATAAAAGTGAGGAATGCCGGCTTCGTGGCCTTTAGTTTTTACAATCGTGTTGGGTGACAACCTCTCAACATCGTTAGATTTAAAAGAGGTACTATTTTTGGAATTAAAAGTCAGATATGCCTCTCCGCCCACCCGCAAGACTCTTTTGATTTCTCCCACTACCATCTTTAGACCTTCATCGTCCTGGTGATAAATAGCATGGAAAGCCAAAACACTGTCAAAAGAAGCGTCGGGAAAAGGTAGTTTAACCATGTCACCCACCACTGTTTTAATTTTTAACTCTTTTTCTTTAGCTACCTGGTTCAATTTTTTCAAACCCTCTTCCGAAAGGTCAAAGGCTGTAACGTCAAGTCCGACTTGAGCCGACAACACAGCGTGTCGACCAATACCACAACCCAAATCTAATAACTTTTTATAACCGTTTTCTTTCCATCTGGTAACAACCGGGTACATTTCTCCTGCTGGCTCTTCCCACCAAGGAGCAATTTTATTGTCCCAATCCCAACCCCAAGCTTTTGATTCAGCCATAACTTATTTTATCACTTTCCCCCTTTTAACATATACTTGATTGTACTGATGGGGTGAAGGAATAATAAGTGGAAATTACCACGAATAGAAAGCGGGGCGTTTCGCTTGGTAAATATGGCTCCCTTGTGATTTAAGCAGTCAGCTATTCTTCCTTTGTCCCAATCGGTCATGCTTAAGGGCAGTTTATCGACCTTAAACCATTTTCCTCGACACCCAGGGTACTCGGGCTTAAAAGTCCCAGAGATTACCCTGCCTTCAAAAAGGTGAGATATATAATCCCCTTTATACATCCCTATCTTTTTGACCAACTTCACCTTTAATCCCGTTTCCTCAATCGCTTCTCTAATGGCTGCTTTTTGGGGTGTTTCTCCCGGCTCAATTCCTCCACCGGTAGTTACCCACACTGGGTAATCAGATCTTAAAACCAAAAACACTTCCCCTTTTTTGTCGTCCTTAAAAAGAATCAGCGTGCTACCGTCTTTCAATTTGCTCATTTTTCAAACTTTTTGACGGCGGAACGGTAACGGCAGAAATCACAGTCGGAGCCACTGGCGGGTATCACGTCACTATCCAAGCAGTTAATGGCATTTTTGACTGTTGCTTCCACCCAACCATCGTTTCCTTTATAAGGCAAGATTTTGATGTCAAACTCCAACTTGCCGTCAAAAGCTTTTCTGTCCGTCTTGCCATTGCAATAAACAAAATAACCGGTATCGGACACGTCAAAGCCGTTTTGGCGAAACAGCCACTGGTAAATTTCCATCTGGCGTTTGTAGCCAATTTGCCATTCGGCGTCCAAGGTTACCTCAGCTTCTTTGGAGGTCGATTTGTAATCGACAATAATATATTCCCCGGCAGGTGTCACCCACACGTCATCCACCCCACCGGTAATGGTTACCAGAGTTTTTGGCACGCGGTAAGTAATGCCCCCGCGGAGTGAATCCCGCCATTCATCCATCATCGGGTGAGCTAAAGGAACCGCCTTAATGCCATAGGAAGTCATCAGTGGGTGGGTCGTGCCTTTGGCTCGATGAATATCAAACTCTTTTTTTAAAAGTTTATCCACGGCCGAGTTTAAAGAAAACGGGTACCCGGGTGGCTGGGACACACCCAATTTCCGGTCCAAATAAAAACACCGAGGGCAATTAACAAACAAGTCAATTTTTGACCGACTTAAGCGAAACGGTTTGTCCGGGTCGTAAACATAGCTTTTGTGGGGATTATAGTAACCACTCATAGCCCAATTATACTCCAATTTGTCTGCAAAATTTGACATCGTGTGTTATATTAATGGTCTAAATGACAGTAGAAGTTGTTTGTCAAAAAATACTCCGAGATCCCCCCATTATTACCTTCCAGGCTGAACTGCTAAGTATGGATGGTGTTCAAAGAATACAACTCCCAAAACGATGTGACGGTTGCAGTGGCGACAATTGTCCCAAACAAACCCATATCAAACCTGAAAGCGACGGCCGATACTACGTCACCTTCTGCGCCTGACTCACTTCGTGTTCCAATGGTATACTATCCCCATGTTAGTCGATGAAATTGAAATTTCCGTTAAGGCCGGCAAGGGTGGAGCGGGCAAGATGTCCTTTGGCAAAATCCAGTACTCCGGCCCGGATGGGGGTAATGGTGGCCGTGGTGGAAATGTCTACTTTGTGGGAACGGACGATATTTACGCCTTAAACCAATTCACCCAAGACAGTGACTTGGCCGCCCAAAACGGTGAAGACGGCGGGCACGGCTTAAGACACGGCAGTGACGGCAGTGACTTGGAAATTACTTTGCCTATTGGCACTGTCGTTTATAGCCAGGCCAACGGTGAGATTGTGACCGAAATTTTGACCAAAGATGAGCGATTTTTAATTTGCAAAGGAGGAGTGGGAGGCAAAGGCAATTACGAATATCGCTCCAGCACTAATACCACTCCCACCTACGCTCAATGGGGAGAAAAGGGAGAAGAATACAAACTCAAGTTGGTTTTGAAACTAATTGCCAATGTCGGCTTAATTGGCTTGCCCAATTCGGGCAAAAGCAGTCTTTTGAATGAGCTGACCAACGCCAAAGCCAAAATCGGCAACTACAATTTCACCACCCTTTCCCCCAACT
>DAIPJT010000040.1:0-4970 GCA_036770125.1 Patescibacteria group bacterium | reverse complement strand
CATCCAAATCGTCCTCCATGTGAGCCGTAAAGCCATATTCAAAAATACTGGGAAAGTTTCCCAACAAAAAATCATTGACCGCAATACCAATTGCCGTGGGTTCGAAAACGCGGTCAATTTTTTCCACGTAATTTCGAAGTTGAATAGTGTTAATCGTGGGAGCATAGGTGCTGGGTCTGCCAATGCCCAATTTTTCCAAGGTTTTGATGAGTGAAGCCTCGTTATATCTTGCCGGCGGCTCGGTAAACTTCTGACTGGAAATAACTTTCACCAGGTCCAGTTTCTGGCCAACAGTAAAATCAACCTCCGAGGTTCGCCGCAGGCGCAACCCAACCTCGGAGGTTGGCTCAGCTTCCTCATACAACTTTCTCCACCCGTCAAACTTCATCACAGATCCTGCCGCGTGCAAAAGATATTTGTTTGCAGTTACATCTACTGTCGTTTCCGCGTAAACAGCTGGTGCCATCTGACAGCTGACAAACCGTTTCCAAATGAGTTCATAAAGTTTGTTTCCTTCCACTTTCTTCCCCACATCAGTTGGCCTTATGGCTTCATGCGCTTCCTGAGCGCTCTTGGCCCGGTTTTTATAAAAGTTGGGGTGCTCGGGCAAATACTTCTCGCCATACTCTTTACCAATATATTGACGTGCATTATTTACTGCTTCTTTACTTAAATTAAACGAATCGGTGCGGTGGTAGGTAATTGCGCCTTCTTCATAAAGGCCTTGGGCCACACTCATGGTCCGCTTGGCCGACCAGCCAAAAAGACGAGACGCCGCTTGGGTCATGGTTGAAGTGGTATATGGTGGATAAGGACGCTTCACCACTTCGCGTTTTTTGACATCGCTGACTTGGTAATTTGATTTTTCCAAATCGGCAACAATTTTTTCAGCTTCAGCCTTATTTTTTACTTCTGCTTTCCGACCATCAATCTTGACCAGTTGAAAACCCACCTCGGAGGAGCCCATTCGGTCACCATCCGAGGAGGGTTTATTTTTCAAAATACTAATGATTTCCCAATACTCGACTGGGTTGAAAGCCTCAATCTCCCTCTCCCGCTCCACAATCAAACGCACGGCCACCGTTTGTACCCGTCCGGCCGACAAACCAATGCGCACTTTCCGCCACAGCATGGGAGAAACTTTGTAACCAACCAACCGATCCAGCACCCGCCTGGCCGTTTGGGCATCCACCAAATCATTGTCGATTTCACCGGCATTTTTGATGGCCTTTTCAACTGCTTCTTTGGTAATCTCATGGAAACTAATTCTTTTTATCTTTTTAGCATTTGCCTTTTTAGCATTTATCACGTCGAGGACATGTTGGGCTATCGCCTCTCCCTCCCGGTCCGGGTCAGAAGCCAGATAAATAATCTCAGCCTTTTTAGCCAAAGTGGTAATCTTTTTAATCGTCTCCGTTTTTTTGGCTACCGTTTCAAAGGTAGGAGCAAAGTCATGTTCCACATCCACCCCCAATTTTGACTTGGGCAAATCTTTAATGTGGCCCATGGTAGCCACCACCTCATACCCTTCGCCCAAAAAACGGCCCAACGTCTTGGCTTTAGTTGGTGACTCAACTATGATTAGTTTCATTTAAGTAGTCTATTATATCGTTGGGTGTTTTGACAGCGATAACTCCCTCTGCAATTAACCAATCGGTCGCCTCCGAACCGGGAATGGCGTAAACGTCCCGACCTTCATTGGCGGCCCAACTGGCGGTTGAGAGTGTACCACTTCGTGCTCTGCCCTCAATCACCAAAACGGCACGAGACAATTCTACAATCACCCGGTTTCTGGCCAAAAAGTTTTTGGGGTAGGGTTTAGTTCCTTTGGGGAAAGCCGACACCACCGCCCCACACTTGCTAATATTCTGGGCCAAATTCTTGTTTTCCGGTGGATAAATCACATCCACCCCACTCCCCAAAACGGCAATCGTCCGCCCCCCACTATCCAAAGCCACTCGGTGAGCAATTGTGTCCACCCCCCGAGCCAAACCGGAAACAATGGCATAGCCCTCCTCCACCAAAACCTTGACAAATTCTTCCGTTAATTTCTTTCCTCTGGATGTCACTTGTCGGGATCCCACTACCGCAATGGCCTTTTTGTCTTTTTCCAAAATTTCGCCTGAAATCCAGATGTGTCTACCTAGAACACACCTGGTGTGGGTTGTGTTACTTCTCATACCAATAGTCGGCAATGGCTCGGGCAATCGGTCCGGCTGTCTTTGACCCCTCACCCCCGCCTTCCACCAACACAGTCACGACAATTTGCGGATTATCAATCGGAGTAAAAAAAGTGAACCAGGCATGGGTAACATCCTTTTCCCAAGTCTCGGCTGTTCCCGTTTTGCAAGCAACCGAGTGTTTAAAATCAAAAAAAGTATAACCCGTTCCCCCGGTCGAACACACCCCAACCATACCTTTTTTAACGGTTTCCAGAACCGAACTTTGAATATCCAGATCTTCACACTTACCAATCCCCACTACTTTTGGGGAACACCTCAAACCCCCGTTGGCTACAATCCGCGTTAGATTGTTGACCGTCAAGGGCGAGAGTTCCACGTCCCCCTGACCAATAGCTACGTGGTAGGTGTTACCCAAAAACCACTTCTCCCCCTTGGTTTTTTCCTTCCATAAAGGGTTAGGTACCAAGCCCCCTACCTCACCGGGTAAATCAATTCCGGAGGGCGTGTCCAGCCCTAATTTTTTGGCCCACTTGTCCAGTTCGTCAATACCAACCCTCTCTCCCAAGTCGTAAAAGAAAGTATCGGTTGATCGGGCCAGCGCTTTGACAACATTAATCTCTCCCTCCACTCCGCCATATTGGGTAAAATACCAATTGTTGTAAGTAAACTGGCCATAGCCACTTTTAATACTGATAAAACCCTGGTCATTATAAAGCGTGTTCTCATCAATAACTCCGTTGGACAATCCAGCCATCGCCGTTAATAATTTATAGGCCGACCCGGGATGAAAACGGCCGGAGATAGCCCGATTAAAAAGCGGCTGGCTGGGATCTGTCAACGACGGGGTAATTACTGCCGGATCAAAGGCGGGGGCAGAATACAAAGCCAAGACTCTCCCTTTGGGGTCACTCACCACAACTGCCCCTTTAAGACCGATCATCAAACCGGCCACTTTCTTTTGCAAACCCACGTCCAAGTTGGTAACCACGTCCCGACCGGGTTTGGGTTTTTTGACCCCCAATATCCGGACGGCCGACCCCATCGTGTCCACTTCAAAAATCACTTCTCCGGGAGTTCCCAACAAATTACAGTTTTGGGCCTCTTCCAAACCCCCCCGACCAATTAAAACGTCTCCCAAGTCTCCCCTTCCACAAATAGCCCCTTCTCCTTCAACCTCGGTCGGCAAACCCAAATAGCCGGTCAAATGGGCAAAGTCGCTCCCGTAAATGTATTGTCTTTTGGTTTCCGAAAACTGGGGGGTGTCGCTGGTGTCACACATTTTGACAAAACCACTCGTTTGGTCAAAAACCACCTTAGTGGGCAGGTCAATGTTGCCGACAATCTCCTCACCGCTTTTACCCAAAATCCTGCCCCGAGGTGCCGTAATGATAATTCGCTTCAGGCGATTTTCTTCCGATAGAGCTTGGTAATACTGGTGTTTAATGACCGAAACGTCAACCAGGCGGACAGCCACCAGGACCAACAAACCCAATAGATATAAAAGAGAGACAGTTTTGATCACTTGCTCATTCCCTTGGTAATGCGGATTTTATTCAAAAGTTCCGGATCACCCAAAAGTTTTCCACACCCACGCGCCACCGCCGTTAAGGGATCATCCACCACATAGGTCTTCATCCCCACTCGACCTTCAATCATGGCTGATAAACCTTCAATCAACGAGCCTCCACCGGAAAGAGCAATCCCCGATTTCATCACGTCACTCATCAACTCCGGCGGCACTTCCTCCATTAGGTTGGAAATAACCGAAACGATTTCTCGGACAACAGGGGCAATGGCTTCTTGAATATCGGTGCTGGTTAATTTGACCGACACCGGCATGCCCTTTTCCAAGTCACGTCCTCTAGCCAAAAAATATTTTTCTTTGGATACCGACACACAGCCGATGTTAATCTTAGCCTCTTCGGCCGTAGCATCACCAATCAAAATCGAGTACTTGAGTTTGACATAATTGATAATCGCCTCGGTCATCTCGTCCCCGGCAAAACGGACCGAGCGGCCCAAAACCACACCCCCCAGTGAAATCACGGCAATCTCGGTCGTTCCCCCGCCGATGTCGACGATAAAAATGCCATCCGACCGGTCAACATCCAAACCCACCCCAATGGCCGCCGCCATGGGCTCCTCCACCAGATAAACAGCCCTGGCCCCGGCCGCTTTAGCCGCGTCCACCACGGCCCGTCGTTCAACCTCGGTAATCCCGGAGGGCACGCCCAAAACCACTTTGGGGCGGGGAATTTTGGGAATCAGGCTGTCACTAGCATGTACTTTTTTGATGTAATGAGACAACATGGCGTAGGCGGCGTCAAAATCGGCAATGACCCCGCTTTTGAGGGGTCTGAATATTTCAATGGCCCTGGGAGTTTTGCCATACATTTTTTTAGCCGATAAACCAATCGCCAAGATTTCTTTGCTCTTGCGGCCTCTGGCCAAAAACGACGGTTCACGAATAACAATCCCCCGGCCGGCCACATACACCAACGTGTTGGCCGTTCCCAAATCAATGCCCACATCGTGGGAAAAACGACCCCAAAAAGCATTCACCGGCAGAGCCAAGTTTTTTAAATTTAATTTAGACCAAAATCGATACATCTTATAGGGTATACAGTATACTTAAGTAAGTATGCCAAAGCAAAGCTTGGTTTTTTACATTCTATCACTATTAGTCCTCCTCTTGCCCTCTATTTTTTATACGGGAACTTCGGAGACTTTTGAATTTAACAAAATCATTCTTCTTTATACCTGTGTTACCCTGCTTTTAACAATAGG
>DAIPJT010000039.1:3467-5037 GCA_036770125.1 Patescibacteria group bacterium | reverse complement strand
ACGAGAGGACCAGAATGGGGGAATCTCTGGTGTGCCGGTTGTCGCGTCAGCGGCATCGCCGGGTAGCTAAATTCCCGAGGGATAACTGCTGAAAGCATCTAAGCAGGAAGCCTATCCCAAGATTAGGATTCAGGTCCCGCGAAAGCGGGACGAAGATTCCCAGAAGAATACTGGGTATAAGTGCGGACGGTGGAAGAGCAGTAATGCTTTAAGCCTATTCCGTAACAAATTAATCAAACAAAGACAGTGGTCTAATTTAATTTCTCTTCGGTTTTCAGGGAGTAACCCCGCAGCTGCGGGGCCCTGAAGCCTTTCGGTCTTTTATGCTTTGTGGCACCACCCGACTTCCATTCCGAACTCGGCCGTGAAACACAAAAGCGCAGACAATAGTCTACCGGCAACGGTACGCGAAGATATGTCAAGGCCGGAGGACTTCAGGGCAAAGCCCAATTTACATATATGACTAAGATTCTTACAATGGCCGATTTGATGGCCAAAAATAAAGCTGTAATTACTTGTCCCCAAAAGGGCAGTGAGGCGGAGGGCAAGGTAACCGAGATTTCCAGGGACCGGGTGGTGATCAATATTGGTGGCAAGTTTCAAGGTGTGATTGCCGGCAAGGCTTTAATTGAGGGCCGGGAAATATTAAAGACTGTCAAAGTAGGGGATACACTAAAGGGCCAGGTGATTGTTTCGGAAACCAGAGACGGCTACTGTGTGGTATCTTTGAAAAAGTCGGTTAACAGACAAAAATGGAGTGAATTGAACAAGTCCTTTGAGCAAAAGAAACCTGTTTCGGTGATGGTTAAATCCATTAATAATTCCGGATTATTGTTTGAACTTAATGGTATTTTTGGTTTTGTCCCGACTTCCCAATTTGGTCACGAGTTTGCCCAAAAGGCACAGAGCCTGATTGGTAAAAAAATTGAAGTGGTCATTATTGATTTGGATGAAAGCAATCGGAAGGTGGTGGCTTCAGAAAAAATGGTATCGGAAAAAGAAGCCATGGAAGCCATCCTTCACGCTGTAGAAAAAATTAAAATTGGTGATGTTTATGAAGGAACCATTTCCAGCATTTCGGATTTTGGTGTTTTTGTGACCATCACCGTTAAGGATAGCAAGAAAGAAGTAGCCGTTGATGGCTTGGCTCATATTTCCGAGTTGTCGTGGGAGAAAGTTGGCAAACCCTCCGATTCTTTTGGTGTGGGAGACAAAGTTAAAGTAAAAGTACTGGATGTGAGAGGTACTAAGATTTCTCTTTCAGTTAAACAAACCCTGGCTGACCCTTGGACTGCCGCTTTGGGTAAATACCAAAAAGGGGAGAAATATACAGGTGTCGTAGTTAAGCATACGGATTTTGGCATTTTTGTCAGCTTGGAGGCGGGGGTTGAGGGTTTGATTCACATGACCAAGATTCCCCACAATCAGACGTATGAGCGAGGGTCCAAGATTGATGTGGAGATTGAAGAGATTGACGAGAAAACTAAAAAGATTGCCTTAAACCCCGTTCTCACCTCCAAACCCATTGGGTATAAGTAATCACGCACACAAGAGGTGCTCTTGCGTGGCT
>DAIPJT010000039.1:0-3367 GCA_036770125.1 Patescibacteria group bacterium | reverse complement strand
CCCAGCTGTGGTACTTGGTCATCCTTGGTGGAAACAGTAAGTATTACAAAAACTCCCCACTCCGCCAAGGCTTCGCGGGGCAAGCAAAATTCTGGCTCGGTAACCAAACTAAACACAATTAAGAACACCCAAACTACCAGAACTTCGACAAAAATCAGTGAGTTGGACCGGGTTTTGGGGGGAGGGTTGGTGCCCGGGCAGGTAGTGCTTTTGGCCGGAGAACCAGGTATTGGAAAGTCGACAATACTTCTACAATTGGCCGATAAGCTGGGAGATTTCCTTTACATTTCCGGTGAGGAATCGGCCAACCAAATTAAAATTCGGGCCGATCGGCTGGGAGTGACCTCCAAAACGATTGATATTTTGGAAGAGACGGACATCGATATTATTACCGATACCTTTAAAGGTCAAACCTTTAAAGGTGTTGTTGTTGACTCCATTCAAACGATGAAGACGGGTGATTTGTCGGGCATGGCCGGCTCGGTGGGCCAGGTGCGGGAATGTGCCGGCCGACTGGTGCGGATTGCCAAATCGCAAAATGTGCCGATTATTTTGGTAGGGCACGCGACCAAAGAGGGTACGGTGGCCGGACCAAATGTCCTGATGCACATCGTGGACACCGTTTTGTGGTTTGAAGGGGAGAAAAATACGGGTTTAAGAATTTTGCGGGCCAGAAAGAACCGTTTTGGCCCAACGGACGAAGTGGGGATTTTTGAAATGAAAGATATTGGTCTGGAATCTTTGTCTGATCCGCAAAAACTGTTTGTGACCGATGAGGACCGTAAAAAGTTTGGCGCTTGCATTGCCTCCACCTTACAGGGGACCAGACCGATTCTGGTGGAAATCCAGTCCTTGGTTATTCCCACCAAACAAGCCTACCCCAAACGGATTGCTTTGGGAGTGGACCCCAAACGACTGGAAATCCTGTTGGCTGTTTTGTCAACCCAAGCCAGAATTCCTTTGTATGAGATGGATGTTTTTGTCAACGTGGTTGGGGGGATGAAGATTACCGAGACCGGTTGTGATTTAGCAGTGGCTTTATCAATTGCCTCAGCATATTATAAAAAGTCACTTCCCGCGGGATCAGTGGCCATTGGGGAAGTGGAGTTGTTGGGCAGTATCCGCCCGGCCCCTTTGGAGGAGAAACGGATTAAAGAGGCCAAGCGGCTAGGGTACCGGAATGTAATCTCCAAAGCGGTTTGCTCCAGTCTTTCTACCTCTATCGGTAAATTTCTCGACGGTGGCCGAGGGTGATAACTACGACTACTTCTTCCTCCAAGTCAAAAATAACACGATAATTGCCGATTCTGTATCGATAGGTGCCAATTTCGAAATTGATTAGCCTGTCCGCAAATTGAAGAGGATTGTCGGTACTAACAAAATAGTCAAGTTTTTTGAGGATTCTTATTTGAACGTCCTTGGGAAGTTTTTTGATGTCTTTTAAGGCTTGTTCCCGAAAGGCATAGCGATACATGAGATTTAAACTTTTAAGGTCTTTTTGACTTCGTTGGCAGAAAAAAGCTTATTGTTTTGACGAGCCACAGCCACCCTCCCCCTAAATTTGGGGGAGGAGAGGGCTTCGATGTCTTCTGTAAGGCTCTCCCAGAGATTGTTAGGAATTAGGACTCCTACTGGCTGGTCGTTTTTGAGGACACGAAAAAAAGACAAACTTTTGGAAGCTTCTAAAAATAGCTTTGTTAACCCGGCCTGAGCTTTTTGGATGTTGGTGAACTGTTCCCAATTAATGAGTTGAACCATATGTAATGATTATATAACGATTCTGTAATGTTTGTCAAGATATGAGAGGCACACTTGCGTGGGTATTTTGTGTGGATTGATCCTAACTTTGCCAAGCCCCGATGGGCGAGACGTGTCGGGAATGACAAGAAGTTATCCACACTTCGTGTGGACAAGTAAATTACCCCAAATATTCGGACTTAATAGCACTATAAAAACTATGGGGCCATGGGCCAGTGCAGTCTTTTAACACTATAGGTTGACAGGGGGGGTGGGGTGTAATAAGATACAAAAAAAGAGCGACGCTATCGCTGGGTTATTCCGCATGGCGGTTGTACTCACCACGAATAGAGACGCTCTTTTAATTTTCTGCCTGTTGGGGCAGGTTTGTCCCAAGAACAAAACGGGACAGTTTCAATATAGATTGACCAGCCCGGATGTCAAGGGGGTTTTATCCCGAAGGGAGCTTTGCTCCGACCCTTCTTGACCTCAGAAATGGGGGGTGAAGCTTTGGGCAGGAGCTTTACTCCCCGTTTCTGAGAGGAAAATATTAATATGACAGAAAGATTGGTGCGACAAAGTTGGGTGAAACGGCATCCGAGATTAACAAGGGCAGGGTTGGTTGGTGGCGGTGTCGCTGTGGTTGGTACAATTACTGCTAGTGTAGCCTATTTGTTTTCAGGCGGTGGTGTCGATGGAAGGCTTGTAGGTATTGATACTTCAACCCCATCCCAAACCTCTAATTCTGCTCCTGCAACCTGTGATATTAATGCTTTATGTGGTCCTATTGAAATTGAAGTAACTCGTAAGGTGGAGGTGACTCGTGAGGTGGGAGTACCTCAAACAGTAGAAGTCACTCGGGAGCTACCTTGTATACCAACAATTACCTTAACTCCCAGGCCAGGACGGACGGAGCGTGTGACCAGAACGCCAAGAGAAACGATACGTGCAACTAAAACACCAAAACAGGAGGTAACGAGAACCCGTCCACCAACACAAGTAGGATTGGTAAAACCGCCTGAGTTATCTTTTGGTACACGTTTTGCCTACCGAGTTGAGGCTGGGAGAAATCGGGCTTTTCAGGCACGTAGAGCTAGGTAACTTATGAAAAAAATAATTGGTTTTTTGGTTTTAACTGTTTTGACATTGGTGATGGTAAGAAAATTCACTCTGGCTCAAGTTTTTCGGCCAACCGATGGTAGTTATGATATTTTTACTGGTGCGAATTTTACTAGTGGAAATGAGGGATACGTTGATCCCATAAGTGCTTCTTTGGGTGATAAGATTCAAGCTAACCTAGAGGCTGAAAACACAGAACCAAACTCAACGGCTGTTTATACCAAGGTAAAGATTAATATTCCAAACACCGTTTCTACTAGTCATACAGTTGTAGCCACCATTTGGGCTGACAATGCTCAGGCGATTACCGACACCCTAACGATAAATACCACGACAGCCACAAAACTGGTTTACTTGCCTGGCCACGCTGTTGTTTTTAGTCCGTCCTGTCCAAATGGTTGTCCTTTAGATGATGATGCTTTGACTGGGAGTGGTGAGACTGTTGGTGACATTCTATATGGTAATCTGAATGCGGCCCAGGTGACTTTTAAGATTGATATTATAGAGGTTG
>DAIPJT010000038.1:0-5097 GCA_036770125.1 Patescibacteria group bacterium | reverse complement strand
CAACTGAGGAAGAAGTTCAAAAAGCTTTGGCTCTTAATGGCAAGGATTTGGATGGTAGACCAATCAATGTGTCTCCAGCTAAACCCAAGGAAGACAGACCTAGGGACGATTACCAAAGTGGTGGTTTCAACCGAAACTAACACTCTTTGGTACGAGATACCGCCGGTCTTTGCTGAAATCTAGTTTTCTTCAAACTCCGCGGTATTTTTGTGCCCTGTTTTGTTTTTGTCTGGAAAAGACCTTTCCCTTTGTGTAGCTTTACGCTACGCGACAAAGGGGAGACCTTATGAAATTCTTGTGATTTAAAAGAAAAACCAGTATATCGACCAGGTAAGCACACTTGCTCCAGCAATAAAAATAGACAGAAACCCGATTTTGCCAAAATATTTTCTTTTCAGGCAAATAATACTTATTAGAATTTCGGTGATAGCGATTAGATATGTGTTTGATGAAGCATATAAAACTGAATTTGTTATGGGAGTAGGAGTATATGTCTCTTTGACTAAAACTGTTGACAGGAATGTTGAAACCCCAAAGTCTTGTAAAATATCGCGAGTGAGATGTAGAAGGGAATAAGCAATCAGAAAATATAACCAGTATTTTTGCCACTTTTTCATTTCGTTATTTCCTTTAATTCAACATTTTCTTTGTGGTATTCAAATTTGACAATCCACTTGTCAAAAAAACCGTCTTGGCCAAGTAGCCCATAAGCTAATTTTTCAAGATCATAAGAAAAGCCAACTTCACAGGTGTGAGAATGTCCACCGATTGAAAAAGTAACTTTGTGAAAATAGGCTTTCTGTGGTTCTCCGGAGGTTCCAAAAAAAGTTAGTAGCCTTCCCGATTTTATATCGAGGCCCAGCTCCTCGCCGACTAAGGCGTGAAACATACAGTAGTCAGCACCGGAATCGATTAAAGCCAGATATCCAAATTTTCCCTTTTTGGTTTCAAAATCAATTTGAATAACAGGTCTTAGGGAAGATTTTTTGCCTGGAAATGGACAATTGTTTAGATTGGTAGGGAATTTTTTATATTCGAAATCCATCACAAAATATAGACCCCGTAGTCCTCTGGTACCCTAGTCAAAACGGGGCTGTTAACGCCTATCTTTCTGGCCTTTTCGATTACTATTTTGGGACTGCTACCTGAAGCAACCACCCTTGTTGTCTCTGGTTTTATAGCTATCCATTGACTAGAGTACCCCCTCAAACTTTTAGAATAATCCTGTGTTTTTACCTTCATGGCTTTATTCTATCATAAAGAGCAAGGGGGTGGGTTTGTCGGCAGTTTTTTCAGCAAAAATTAAGATTTGGAGTATAATCTCAAAGCTATGAAAGTACTAGTGGTGGAGGATGAACACAAAATAGCCAATTCCATCAAGAAAGGTTTGGAGTTGGAAAACTTTGTGGCCGATGTGGCTTTTGACGGCACTGAGGGTTTTGACATGGCGGCCTCGGGGGATTATGACGTCATCATTCTGGATTTGATGTTGCCTGGGATGGACGGGGTGGAAATTTGTAAGGAATTGCGAAGTGAAGGGGTGCACACGCCGATTTTGATGTTGACGGCAAAAAGTCAAATTGTCGACAAGGTTAAAGGGTTAAATGCCGGGGCGGATGATTACTTGGCCAAACCCTTTGCTTTTGAAGAACTGTTGGCCCGGGTAAAAGCTCTAAATCGCCGGCCCAAAAAACTTGACGGCAAGATTTTGTCGGCGGGTGAAATTGTTCTGGATACACAAAAACAGACTGTTACCAGTGAAGGAAAAGAAATGCTTTTGTCGGTCAAAGAATTTAGTTTGCTGGAATACTTTTTGCGTCATCCCAATCAGGTGATCAGCAAAGACCGCCTCATTGCTTCTGTTTGGAATTATGATACGGATATCTTACCCAACACAGTTGAGGTTTTTGTGGCTAGTTTGCGCAAAAAGCTGGGTCGGGAGGTTATCAAAACAATTCGCGGTTTTGGATACAAGATCGCCAGAGGCGATCGCAGTCCGTCCGAAGCTTTAGCGAAGGAGGACAAATCATCTAACCATGTTTAACAGCGCTCGTATCAGATTAACTGCCTGGTATTTGGTCATTATTGCTTTAATCAGCTTCTTTTTTAGTGTCGCAATTTATCGGGTTTTAACTTCTGAGCTGAATCGGATTGAAGAGATGCAAAGGGTAAGGATAGAACGTGAAGTACCCGATCGTCCTCGACCTTTCTTTTTGGATCCCCTCGTTGTGGCCGAAACCAAGCGGAGAATCTTTTTGATGTTGTCGGCGGCCAACGTTGTTATTCTGGCTAGCTCGGCCGTCGCCGGATTTTATTTGGCCGGCCGGACGCTTTCCCCAATCAAGGAAATGGTGGAGGAACAAGATCGTTTCCTTTCTGACGCTTCCCACGAACTGCGGACCCCGATTACGGTTTTGAAATCAGAAATCGAGGTTAATTTGAGAGATAAAAACTTACGTCTTGCCGATGCTAAAAAACTTCTTGTCAGCAATTTAGAAGAAGTTAACAGTTTGCAAATTTTGACTGATAATCTAATTAAGCTGTCGCGGTATCAAGCGCGGCAAAACGGTTTTGCTCCGACTCGGGTATCTTTGAAAACAATTACTGCTTCGGCTGTCAAAAGAGTCAAAATTTTAGCCAAACAAAAACAGATTGAGATGGTGAACGAAACGAAAAATATTTTTCTTTTGGGAGAGGAGCCTTCTTTAACCGAACTTGTGGTCATTCTCTTGGATAACGCCATTAAATACAGTTCTAAAAATTCCAAAGTTGTTATTTTGTCTCAAAAGACGGACGGCCACGTCATTTTAAAAGTTACTGACCAAGGTGTAGGCATTAATCGAAAAGATCTGTCTCATCTATTTGACCGGTTTTTTAGAGCTGATCAGGCCAGGAGCCGTCAAGTTGGAGGGTTTGGTTTGGGTTTGTCGATCGCCAAAGAAATTGTTAAGCGACATGGGGGAATGATTAAGGTGGATAGTAAATTGGGCAAGGGGACGACCTTTTCAGTTTCACTTCAGGTTGGCCGTGTAAATTAGGTCAAATAATGAATATTAGAAATAATCCGTTCAAGTACGGGGTGACAACTCTGGTATTATTGCTTCTGGTTGGTTTGGTGGGAAAATGGGTTGTCGGTAAAACTAGCCAAAACAAAGTAACTTATCAGACGAGTAGGGTTGAAAAGGGGACTTTGATTACTTCAGTCTCGGCTTCCGGAACAATTCTTTCAACTGGCATGTTGACGGTAAACTCCAACGCTACTGGTGTTATTAAAAAAGTTTATGTTAAAGATGGGGATGTGGTTTCTATTGGTCAGAAAATCGCCGAAATTATTTTGGATCAGACCGGATTGGAAAAATATGCTTCGGCTTACGCTTCTTATGTTCAGGCTCAAAATGCGGTTAACTCGGCCAACAACAGTTTAAGATCAGCGATTGCCTCGGCTGAAAAAGTACTGGATGAAGTCAAAGGTCATGATACTGATGAGACTTTGACTCAAAAAGAATCCAGAACAAAAGCGGAGGTGGCCAGAGATAATGCTTACGACGCTACTAAATCAGCAGCGGCTAATTTCACCACGGCTGCCTACGCTTTGCGTTTAGCCTCTTCCGTGATTACGGCTCCGTATTCTGGAGTGGTTGACAATTTTGGTTTGGTGGAGGGGTTGGTTGTTACTGGGGGCAAAGTGGCCGATATCAAAATGGATACCCTGCCTGTTGTAGCAGTTAATCTTAATGAAGTTGACGTGTCTAAAATCAAGATTGGTCAGAAGGTAACGCTCACCGCCGACAATTTACCCGACAAAACCTTTACCGGAAAAGTGGCCACAATTGATAAAACTGGGATAGTTACCTCAAATGTGGTTAGTTATGCGGTAAACATTAGGTTGGACAATCAAGCTTTTGATTTGTTGTCAAACATGACAGTGTCAGTACAGATAATGACCAACGTCAAAACAGATGTGGTGTTGGTGCCTTCATCGTCGGTCCAGACGGCCAATAACCAATCGACAGTTCAGGTAATGAAAGACGGCAAACCAACAACAGTTACAGTGGAGGTGGGTTTGTCCAACGATTCGCAAACCGAAATTACCTCGGGGTTAAACGAGGGTGACGAAGTGGTGATTTCGTCAACAACTGCTACCTCCAAAAGTTCAAGTTCTGGTTCTGATACGTCTCCTTTCAGTGGCGTGGGTCGAGCGGGCGGTAATGTCCGGATCGGACCTGGTTTTTGAGATATGTCAGTCATAATAAAAATAGAACACCTGACTAAGGTGTATCAAACAGGGGAGTTGAAGTTGAAAGTTTTGGATGACATTTCTTTGACAATTAAAAAAGGTGAGTTTGTGGCCATTATGGGACCGTCGGGTTCCGGCAAGTCAACCTTAATGCATATTTTGGGGGCGCTCGATTTACCCACCAGTGGTAGCTATCTTTTGGACGGAGCTAATGTAGAAAAACTAACTGACGACCAGTTGGCTGAGATCAGAAATCAAAAAATTGGTTTTGTCTTTCAAAGCTTTAATCTTCTGCCTCGTACCAGTGCTTTGGACAACGTCAAAGTACCTATGGATTACGCCGGTGTGTCGGATGGGGAGCAGGATATAAAGGCTAGAGCTATGTTGGAATTGGTAGCTTTGACCGACCGAATGGACCACACACCCAACAAACTCTCGGGGGGTCAACAACAAAGGGTAGCTATAGCGCGGGCTCTGGTAATGAATCCGGCTATTATTTTGGCTGATGAACCAACGGGCAACATTGCCTCGGTTCAGGCTGAAGAAGTCATGGCCATTTTCAAAAAATTGAATAAGGAAGGCAGGACGATTGTGATGATCACTCACGAGCCGGATATTGCCGAACACGCCCAGCGGATTATTCATTTAAAAGACGGGAAAATAGTAGGACAAAATGTGTCACCCCGGACGTGATCCAGGGTCCAGGAATTATTTATATAGATTCCCGATCGGGTCGGGAATGACAAGAGAAGGTATGAGAATCAATAAGTTAGTAGTAAATAGTTTGAGGAACTTGTTGGCCAATAAAATGCGGACCGGTTTGGCTATTTTGGGGATTGTGATTGGAATTGGTAGTGTCA
>DAIPJT010000037.1:0-5115 GCA_036770125.1 Patescibacteria group bacterium | reverse complement strand
AACTTCATTATCTATCGCCTAAAATGAAAATTTTGATGCTCACCCCCTACTTGCCCTACCCGCCATCGGAGGGTGGGCAAGTTCGTTCATACAAGTTGATTAAACTATTATCGAAGAAACACGAAATTACCTTAGTTTGTTTTTCCCGCCAGCACAATACCAAAGCCCAAATTGACCATATGAAACAGTTTTGTAAAAAGGTGTTGGTCATTGAGCGTGGAAAAACCTGGACTCTATCTAATATTTTACGGACCGGCTTTTCCCTTTACCCATTTTTGGTTTCCATTTACTATTCACCCAAGATTAAACAGGTTTTGCAGGAGGAATTAAATACCGGCAACTATGATTTGATTCACGCTGAGATGTCTTACACCCTGCCGTATTTGCCTGAGCACAAACTTCCGGTTATTTTGGTGGAACAGACGATCATGTCGAGAATTTTCGGCCACCAGGCTAAAACCGACAAAAGACTGTGGTTTAGACCGTTCATGCGTATTGACATTGCTAAAATGCGTTATTGGGAAAAATATTTTTGGAAAAAGGTTAATCGGGTGGTAACCGTTTCGGAGGAGGATGCGGAGGTGGTGAAGAAAATTGTCCCTGGATTAAGGGTCGAGGTGGTTCCCAACGGAGTCGGAGAGGACGTCAGTAACTTACCTTGTGCTTTGCATTATAATCATAAAATTTTGTATATGGGAAATTATAAATGGGTTCAGAACTGGGAAGCGGCCGAACTTCTGGCCCGGGAAGTGTTTCCCTTAATCAAAAAGCAAATTCCCAATGCCCAATTGATAATTGCCGGTCAATCGCCAACGCGGGAAGTGATGAACTTAAAAAATCACAAGCTGGGAATAGATATTCTGGAGTTGAAAGACGATGATTTCAAGGGCGTGGTTGATGCCTACTTGGATGCAGGTCTCTTTGTGGCGCCAATGTATGCCCCCGGTGGTACCAGACTTAAGATTCTGGCCGCCATGGCCTCTATGGTGCCCGTGGTAACGACTTCTGTTGGGGCAGAGGGGTATGGAGCGGTTAATAAGGAATCAATCCTGATTGGTAATTCATCCGCCGAGTTGGCCAACATGGCGGTTACGACCATGAAAGACAAGGAGCTTTATGAGAAAATATCCGTTAACGCCCGTAAGTTGGTTGATGAACATTTTTCTTGGGAGCCAATTGCCAAGAAATTGGAAAAAATATATGTCGAAATTGTCCATCGTCGTTCTTAGTTTCAATACCAAAGAGTTAACTCTCAATTGCTTGGAATCGGTAATGAAGGTCAAGTCGGAGGTGGAATTGAAGATAATTGTTCCCGACAACGGTTCGGTCGATGGTAGCATGGAAGCAATACGTCGAAAATTTCCAGACGTCACCGTTATTGAAAGCAAGGACAACTTGGGTTTTGCGGCCGGTAACAATCTGGCAAAGCCGTTTGTAACCGGCGAGGATGTTTTATTTCTAAATTCCGACACCATTGTTTACCCCGACACGTTGAAGGAAACGGTGAAGTACTTAGACGGTCACTCTGACGTTGGGGCCATGACCTGCAAGGTGGTTTTGCCCGATGGTAGCCTGGACAAGGATACCAGACGGAGTTTTGTGACGCCATGGATTGGGTTAACCCACCTTTTTTTGAAACTGGACAGACTTTTTCCAACTTCAAAACTTTTTGCCAAGTACTGGTATGGTTATCTGCCTTCCGATCAAGTGCACGAAGTGGATGCTATTCAAGGGGCCTTTTTTCTGACTCGGAAGAGTGTTTTGGATAAGGTTGGTTGGTGGGATACCGATTACTTTTTAGACGGTGAAGATATTGATTTGGCTTATCGAATCCACAGCTTGGGCTACAAGGTTGTTTACTGGCCGAAGGTCAGTATTACCCATTACCGCGGGGCTTCCAAGGGGAAGATAAATGCTTGGCGGAAAGTTACACTGTCGGAAAAACTTAGATTTCGCATGGCGGGTGTAAATTCTCAGGAAATTTTTTACCGAAAACACCTGTGGCGAAAATATCCGATGGTCGTCAACGTGTTGGTCCTATTGGGCATTCGGTTTTTGAAATTCTCAAGGACGATAAAAACAGTTTTTTGGGGTTAATTATGAAAATAGTAATCGACGCCAGGCTCTATGGAAGTGAAAATGGGGGTTTAGGTAGGTATGTGAGTAATTTAATATATCAATTATCAAAGATAGATAAAACGAACAAGTATACTGTTCTTTTGCGGAGTAAGTATTTTGCTCAATTAAATTTACCCTCCAATTGGCAAAAGATTAAAGTTGACGTCAGGCATTATAGTTTTGGTGAACAAGTGGCGGTTCCTTGGATTTTGTATCGGGCAAAGCCGACTCTGGTCCATTTTCCTCATTTTAACGTCCCCCTTTTATATTTTGGTAAGTATATGGTGACAGTTCACGATCTCTTGATGCATCAGTTTAAAACCAACACTACCACGTCTCTTCCCTGGCTTCTATTTTTAGCTAAACGGTTTGGATATTGGCTGTCGTTTAAAAAAGCTGTTGGTGGCGCTCAAAAAATTATTGTCCCGAGTTTTTTCGTCAGAAAAGAGCTTTTGAAAACCTATCATATTTTACCCTCGAAAGTAACTCATATTTATGAAGGCGTGGATACGCACCTACGTCTTCATGACCCCAAGGCGGTGAAGGTGTCCCTTGGCAACCTTGCTCGGAAAAAGTTTGTTTTGTACGTGGGAAACGCCTATCCCCACAAAAATTTGGCAATTTTTAAACCAGCCCTGGAAAAACTGCCCGGCCTTTTGGTCGTAATGGTTATTCCCCGGAACGTTTTTATGGAACGGTTGCGACGACTATTTGAGTCGGAAATTAAAGTCGGTCGAGTGGTTTTGTTAAACCACCTTACCGATTCGGAGCTGGCTTTCTTGTACCAGAAGGCTCACGCTTTTGTTTTTCCATCTTTGTCGGAAGGCTTCGGTTTGCCCGGCTTGGAGGCCATGTCGTTGGGCACGCCACTAGTGGCTTCCGGCATTCCGGTTTTCCACGAGGTGTACCGGGAAATTCCTTTTTATTTTGACCCCCAAAACCCGGATGAATTGGTGACGGCTATTAAAAAGGTAAACAAGTTGTCACCCCAACAACACCAACAATGGGCCAAAAGAGCTAAAGAGTTGGTACGTCATTACTCCTGGAGTACCCTTGCCCGCAAAACGCTTGAGGTATACCTATCGGTTTGAAATTACATGGTTATATTTATTGACGAATCCGGAATTCACAAACAGTCTGGCCATTCATCTTTTGCCGTTGCGTATGTTGAGGTTCGTAACCTTGAAACTCTTAATCGGAAACTTGTGTTGATTAATGAGTCGTTAAAAATAACCTCCTTTCATTGGGCAGATCACAATTGGGTTATTAGAAAAAGATATCTAAAGCGAATATTAAATTTGGATTTTACTTTCAAAATTGCAATATTTGATAACCCTGTTGATATTAGCAGAGAACTTGGTCAGATATTTAAGTATTTGGTGACTGAAAAGGGAATAAGGTCAGTTTGTATTGACGGGAAAAAGCCAAAATGGTATGAGAATAAATTAAAGAAAGAACTTCGAAATCACGGGGTAACTGTTAAGAAACTAAGAACTGTAAAAAATGAAATATCGGAACCGGGTATACAATTGGCAGACGCGTTGTCTGGTTTTTCACTCTACTGTTTTGAGAACCTATCTGATAAAAGTAATAAAATTTTATTTGGAAAATTTAAAAAGGCTGATAAACTGCTTGTGCAGATGGTTTTTTAAATTAAAAAGCCTCGGTGTAAAACCGAGGCCAGCTGTCTAAGTAGTCTCTCGACTCGGCCACACGGGCCTTTGTCCCTAGGAGCTTGTTATGAATGTATTATAGCACTATTTGTCAAATGAAAACAGGGGGTGGCAGGAAGGGAGATGGGTTGCAATTAACCTGAAAATTTTAAGACGATAATACCAACTGTGACCAGGAGGCTACCGATAATTTTTTTCCAAAAATGTTCTTTTTCATTGAGAAAAAAGATGCCTATCCACACAGTTGTAATGGTCATTCCAAGATAAACGGCCGTTACAAAAGAAGTGATACCGATTTTGTAAGCATGATTTACCCCGATAAAGGCAAAAGTCTCGACAGCGGCAGCTAAAACAATAATTTTCCAGGCTCTCATCCATACCTCATAACATCTGGAAATGAGATTTTTTCTATATAAAAGGAAGGCTAGAAAAACGAGGGCTTGGCTGGCCATGGTAACAAATACGGTTTGAGCAGAAGTTAAGTATTGTCTAACAAGAACCGTATTGATAACTGCTCCAAAGGCTACCAGAACACTGCCGATAGCCATTAAATGGACACCTTGGTGTCTGTGAATGTTTGATTTAATAAAAAGGGTAAGAAGGCCAAAAAAGATAATTAGTATTCCAACAACAGAGGGAATACTAGGTGTTTCACCTAGAAAAATTATACCTAAAGGTACCACCCACAACATTCTAGCTCTGGAAATAATCATTGAAAGCGATACGTCTGTTTTTGCTTGGGACAAAAAAGAAACCAGCGTTCCCGTGGACCAGAAAAAAGCTTGAATGATAATAAGGAAGATTAGATGGTTGGTGACTTGGATGTTCTTTATAGGGAAAGAAAAGGCAAGTGAAAAAAGGCTGATAACAGAAATGTAAAGAAAAGAATGAGCTATCACATTCCCTCTGTTTTTAAGAGCGACTCGATTAAGAACTTTATCCAGAGCCGATGCCAAACCGGCGATCATTGCAAGCCAAAACCACATTAATCTAGTATTATATACCCAGGAAGAATGAAAGTAGCTATTGTATATGATCGGGTAAATAAGTGGGGTGGGGCGGAGAGGGTGTTACTCACCCTGCACGAGATGTTTCCCGACGCTCCTCTTTACACTTCGGTTTATGATGAAAAAAAAGCTCCCTGGGCCAAAGTTTTCCCAAAAATTTGTACCACTTTTTTGCAACAAATTCCCTTTGTTCGAGCCCGTCACGAATGGTTTAGTTGGTTAATGCCCTTGGCGTTTGAAAGCTTTGATTTTCGACAATACGATCTGGTAATTTCAGTGACCAGTGAGTTTGCCAAGGGAATTATTACACTTCCTAA
>DAIPJT010000036.1:0-5248 GCA_036770125.1 Patescibacteria group bacterium | reverse complement strand
TTTTTTTGTTTGTTAACCATAATTACAGTTAATATTATCACTTTTTGCTATACTGGTGCCATGAACAAGCCAGTTAGTGCCGGAGGTATCATAGTCAGAAAAAGAGACGGTAAACATGAATTGCTGCTTTTAAAGTATCCCCGTTGGCTGGTCAGAGGCTTGGGCTTTTTGAAAGGCCACGTTGAAACGGGCGAAACCATTGAAGAAACCGCCATTCGTGAAGTGGGTGAAGAAACCGGGCTTAGTGGTCTAACGATTATCAAAAAAATCGGGGTGGTTACCAGACCGGCCGTTGAAAAAAGTGGTGAGCGGGTAATGAAAACAATTCATTTATTTCTGATGAAAACAGATAATCTAACCAGCCACCATTCAGCCGAGGAAGATTACGGTTGGTTTGAGTACGATTATGCCATCGCCCACATGGCCATTCCCCAAGAAGCCAAGTTTTTGCAAAAACATAGGAGAGACATCACCGGTACTCCAAATTAAACCCCCAGTTCAACGCGCAGTGGAACATCAAGAACTCGAGCCAACCGCTTTAAAAAAGTTAAGGTTGGAGTTGTCTTAATAGTTTCCAGCCTGGAAATGACAGACTGTTTTGTGTTTAGTCTTTTCGATAACTCTTTTTGAGTTAAACCCCTTTTCAGTCTAGCCTCAATAATAGATTTGGCTATCCGAAATTCAAGCTCACTTTCTTTTAAAGCCTTGCGCACTTCGGGATCTTTTAACAATTTCTCTCTATGCTGTTTCCAAGTCATCATACTTTTTATAATATCACTAAATTGCTATATTTCAAGCCCCTCTTTGTCTATAGTCTTTTAACCTCATTACAGCTGTTTTAATCTCCCTTTTGGGAGTTTTTTGGACCTTTTTGATAAATCCGTGTAAAAGTAAAAATACCCTGCCCGTAATGGCAATATAGAGAATTCTAATATTATCTCCCCCCAGTATTCGCAATTCCCAAAACCCTGTTCCTGTCACTTTTTTGACATGAGGGGCGCCTAATTTGATCCCATATATTTCCAAAAGATCTATGGTATTGATTATTTTTGACTTACTTTTCGCTTCCAGTTTATCTATAAAGTCATATACTGGATACTCTCCACTAACATTCTTGTAATAAACAATGTTCCATTTTTCGTTGATCAACATTTTAGACGCTATTTTAAATATTCCCACACCACCACCCCATTAAAGTTTAATTCTCCCGTTTTCTCGTAACCCAAGCTCTCAATTTCCTGGCGGGCCAAATCCTTGGGATCAACAATTTCGGCTACGTAACGCATCAGGTAGACCTTTTCAAAAGAGTCGTTCTTTAAGGGTGAATAGTAAAGTCTGAAGTTGGGCCGGTAATAATACAAGGCCTCTCGCTGATTTGGGGTGGGCAAGACAAAAGCAAAACGAGACGAGTCAGCCTCTAAAGTTTGTACCAATCCACGCCAGTCTTCACGGTGATATCTAGGAAATAGCAAATAGCATATAGCAAATAGGGAATTTAAAACCAACAAAACTGGCCACAGACGCTTCACCCCAGTGGTAAGAAATATGTAAAATATCGGCAGGACAAACAACAACCTAAAGTAGCTAAACACATGAACTTCAAAAGCTAAAACGAAAGCTAAAGTAATGGGTACCAAAAACAACAGCCACAACACCCAATTTTTTCTGGCTGTTTTTACCAGTACCCACCCTTCCAACAAAAGCATTCCTCCTGCTATTCCGGCGTAAACTAATTGATTCTCAAAACTAATTCGGCCAATAGAAAACTTCACGGCCAACAAAGCTAAATTCTTCAAAGTCGCCCCACCCAACACCACCCACCAACCAGGCATAGTTTGAGCCACTAATACTCCGGATCGAAGTTGAGTTACAAAAAAAGGCAACCAAATCAAAATAGTGGTAAAGAGTAGAAGGTGGGAGAGTAGAAACTGTCGCCACCAATCAACACCCTTCCGTTTCAAAATCGCAACCAACCATATCGCCGGCAAAATTAGGTTCGGCAAGTAATCACTCAAAAAGTTAACCGGTAGGAGTAAGGTAAACCATACCCAATCACTCTTTTGGGGTTTGCCCAATAGTTTCAAAAAAAAGTAAACAATAGCAGTCACCAAAAAAGCACTCATGGCGTACATTCTGGCCTCCTGGGAATAGTAGATATGTAAACCCGAGAAAGCCAACAATAACGGTGCTATTAACTTTCGCCCGGAAATCAGATAAACCAGATAAATTGTGGCTAATCCAAAAATAACCGAGGGCATACGCAGTGAGATTTCTGAATACCCAAAGATTTGGCCCCAAAAATGAAGCAGGAGGTAATACAGTGGCGGGTGAAAATCTCCACGAATGAAGGTAAAAAGCTGGGGCAAATTCATATCCCGCGCCACTATCCCACTGGTGGCCTCATCCAACCAAAAAGATTGGTTTAGAGAAACCAAGCGCAAAACCGTGGCCAGAACCAAAATAGCCCAAATCATTTAGAAACTTTTCTGAAAATCTGATATTCCAAAATACCAAAAAATTGCCCCAGGTCGGAAACCAGTTTAAAAACAACAAAAGCTAATGCGTGGTATCTAATAGATAAAAATAGACCCTTTAACAACGAAAGAAGTAATGAAACACGCAATAAAGCTATCACCGACCCAAACAAACCAAATTTATATTTTCTTTTGGCCATCCACTTGGATTGAATAAAAACTTCTTTCAAACTATCCGGGTTCCTATGATAAAAAATGGCTCCAGGGGCAACACGAGCCTCAATACCCAGCCTTTCCGACAAACTCCAATCATCTGTATATCCGGCCTTTTCATTAAATCCACCAACTCGATCAAACTCACTTTTTAAAATGGCCCGGAAAACTTTTTGAGTGTCCGGATAGCCCACAGGATGCATCCTGTCACCAGGTAACCCACGATTAAGGTTCCAACAAATCGCCCAAATATTGTTTTTGTTAGCCAACATTTCGTTTTTGCTAAAAGTACCCACCACCTTTCCGTCAACAATTGGCTTAATCAAATCATTAATAAAATTAATATTAAAAGTCATATCGGCATCTACAAAAACCAAAATCTCCCCGATACTGTGTTTTGCTCCCAAATTTCTCGCCGCCCCTGCCCCTTTATGATTCTGCTCTAATAAAATTAACTTTTGACCTTTAATTTGTAATTTTAACTTTTGAGTTATAACTTTTGAGTTATCCGAGGAGCCATCGTCAACCACAATCACCTCCAAACCTTGTAAGGAGGCTCCCTGCAAGGTCTGTTTGAATAATGATTCTAAACACATCCCGATGTTTCTTTCTTCGTTATAGGTCGGAATAATAATACTTACCTTCATAATTCCAAAAACAACCCTTCGTATTTTTTGGCGATCTCATCCCAATCAAATTTTTCAGCCTGCCGTCTATAACGCCCGTCCCTGGGCATATCGAGAGCCTTTTTTAGTGCTTTAGCATAACTGTCAAGATTTGTTGGATCAACCAAAAGACCAGCATCACCAACTATTTCCCGCCTAATTGGATCGTCGTTAGCTACAACCGGCAAACCCATAGCCATAGCTTCCACCAACACAATCTCAAAAGAATGACTTGGTAATGATGGAAGCGTAAAAATGTCAGCTGATCGGTAAATAGCCGGCATCTGCTCCAAACCAACACTCATCAACTGAAACCGATTTCCCAATAAATCTTTTCCCGAATTCAGTAAAGTCTCTCTTTCTTCATCATCATTCCCGACTACCAACAAACCGACTTCTTTCAATTTTGCTACAGCTCCAATAGCCAAATCGATTCGTTTGGCCGAAGTCAGTGCCCCAACACACAAAACCCTGGGTCGACCAAGTTCGGTTGAAAATTTTTTACCTGAAAACTTGAACTTATTCATATCAACTCCATTGGGTAGATAAGTCGACTTAACCCACGGATTAATTTTTCTGGCCCAATCACACGCCTTAGTTGAAATACCTACAAAAACATCAGGATGAGTCCACAGATTAACCCGATCATCCCAGCCAATACCGGATTGACCGACTACTACCATCTTTCCGCCGTATAACCAGGTTATTAAGCGTATTAACACAGCTTGCCAACCACCATTAAGGGGGATAACCACGTCAAACTTTTGATTCCAGATATCAGGTAATTTCCCAAGAGTAAAAAACAAAATCGACAAACCCGACAGATCAACAAAAATCCTCCACAATAACGGCCATCTTTTTCGAAAAACAAAATTACCAGACAGAAGAGAAACCTCACAAGATCTTGATAAACGTTTGGCCACCTCCACCACAAACCGTTCTGCCCCCCTATTAACCTTATTCTGATAGGCATTTACAAAAGCGATTTTTAATTTTTTTGCCATATAGTCAAATTTTCGTTAACCGACTCCTTCTGATTATAGTTCTCAATAAGCCAGTTTGTAACCATGGTAGGTCTATAGGTTCCTAAATCAAACCAGTTACCCGTGTGGGTTTTTTCCAACAAAACATGCTCCGGCAAATTTAACTGCCAGCGATCCAACACCCGGTCAGCTACACCGGGTATTTCCCAATACCAACCAAAATTGTCCAACCAGGGCTTGGGCGGTAACGTTCCCGTTAAAACGTAATAAATCGAATTCGGACCTAACAAAAAAAGATTTTCACTACCATCCGATTTTTGTTTAACCACTTGAGCTGTTTCCAACTCAGTCGTTGACCAAAAACGAGCTTCCCGATGCCAGCTACTTTTGATCACCGGAATGATAACTAAAACAATATATGGTGCACAAGAAACGACAGACAAAAAAATTCGGAGTCTCCTCGAAACAAAAAGGGCACAACCGGCCAAAATGGCCAAAAAAGCAAGGGCGGTTTGAAAATGGAAAAAAGACCAACGAGGGTAGACAATAGCAATTGCTAATATTAAATTACAAATTATAAATAATAAACTACTTTCGTTTAAAATTTTTTTCTTTAATTTAAACAACAAAATTAAAACTGGTAATCCTAAGAGAAAAATAACAAGCCACTCTCGTTTTGATAAAGCCATTTGAACATAACCGGGAAATTTGGTCCAGTATTTTGATGGATAAATCAATGTCCAATTTACAAAATCTACAACAGTGTTAGTCACTAATAAATAACCCAATAATCCTAAACCAGCTAATAGAGGCGCCCGTAAAAAAGACATCACTTTCTTAATATCTTTTCCCATGTACATCACATACGACACGCCGAACACCAAAAAAACGCCGGCGGTTTGTTTTGTAAGCA
>DAIPJT010000035.1:1916-5442 GCA_036770125.1 Patescibacteria group bacterium | reverse complement strand
CAGGAAAACCCTCTGTTTCGGATCCGTACGAAGCTGTAGTCAAGGGTGGCGCCACCCTCTTGGATGTTTTGTCTCCCAAAAGTGTGGAGGTGGATTTTAATCACATCAAAATCGGCAATACTTATTATCGAACCTTGTTTGTCGCCGGTTACCCCCGTTTCGTTTCCCCCGGCTGGTTGGAACCGGTGGTTAACTTTAACGCCTCGGTGGACATTTCTTTTTACATTTACCCGGTAGACGGCAAGTCGGTTTTGGATGACCTACGCCGCAAAATTACCGAGATGGAGGCCGAAATTGCCACCGACTTGGAACGGGGTAAAATCTTAGACCCGGCCACCGAAGCCAAACTGGAAGACGCCCGAGCTCTGCAAGAGGAATTGGTCAAGGGGGCCGAGAGATTTTTTGAATTTGGTTTTTACCTGACCATTCCCGCCGCAACCATTGAAGAGTTGGACCACGTCACCAAACAAGTCGAATCCACTTTAGGGTCATTGTTGGCCATCGCCAAAAAAGCCACTTTGGACATGAGTGAGGGTTTTTTGACCACCGCCCCAATGGGTTTTGACCGTTTGGCTATCACCCGCAATATGGATTCAACCTCCTTGTCCACTACTTTTCCCCTGACTTCGGCTGAATTGTCCAGCGATAAAGGTGTCTTGTATGGCCTAAATTCCCAAAACGAGTCCTTCATTATTTTCGACAGGTTTTCACTGGAGAACAGCAACATGACCATTTTTGCTACCTCCGGCGCAGGTAAAAGCACAGATTACGACGAGCCAATTATTTACCAAAACCAGAAGGGTGAAATTGTCAGAGACAAAATCGGGAAAGTTGTTGACCAACTTTTTGAAACCAACAAACCAATCCGGCTGGAAAAAGATATTGACGGGGTGTTAAAGCCAAGAATCAAAGTTTTTTCGTTTGACAAAAGTTTGAAAAGCAGTTGGAGCAAAACCACTATAGTCGCAAGAAAAACAGCCCCAAAACAGCTATATAAAATAACCACCAAAAGCGGTCGGAGTGTCAAAATCACAAAGGACCATTGTTTGGTAACCTTGTCCAGCGGTCAAATCAAAACAACCAGAGGGGATAGTGTTGCGATTGGAGACTACATTCCACTACCCAGAAAAATTAGCATTGCCGACTCGAAATTCACTCCAATTGACGTTTACGAAACCTTGGTTTCTCAATATAACAACGGGTCGGTTGTCAGACAAGGCAATCGGATTGGAGCAAAACACTTTCTCCTAAAAACCAGCCTACCGGAAAAATTAACCTTAACGCCCTTGTTTTTTGAATTTCTAGGATATTACACCGCCGAGGGGATGAACAATATTCATAAAATCCTAATTTCCAGCACCACCCCTGAAGTTCTTTCGTCGTGCCAGCAATATTTTGAATCACTAAATATTGCTTTCAGCAAAGTATTTAAAAATAAAAAGCAGATTGGTGTTTACGCTTCATCACAACCCTTTGTTCGTTTAATGACCATACTTGGAGTTACAGGAAAAGCGGGTGACAAGAAAGTTCCATCCCTTATTTTCAACGCTTCCAACAAAGAGGTCGCAATTTTCCTGAGGTGCTATTTTGAAGGCGATGGTACGGTTAGCAAAAACGAAATTTCAGCCACCACCAAATCTTACAGCCTGGCTTCAGACTTAAGTTACCTGCTATATCGTTTTGGCATCATCTCCAGAATCAGCAGAACCCTCAAGAGAGCTACTAATAGCGCCATGAAACAAAAACGGATTTATTATAAAATTAATATCTCTGGGCAAGAAAATATCAAACAATTTTCTAAACACATCGGTTTTGTTACCACCGTCAAAAATAGTAAACTGATCAGTCTAATCAAAAATTCCAACACCAACGTTGATTTAATCCCCGGTCTCGGCCCAATATTTAAAGAGATTTATCAGTCGCTTTACAATTCCACCGAAATCCCTGCTCCGAAAAAATTCTCTGAAATAAAACTGGGAATTTTCAAACCATCAAGGGAAAATTTACTTGGTGTTATTTCTCAAATCGAGAAAAGGGTCGCCGAAATTGAAAGTTTAAAAGGCAATGAAATTAAATTGATTTCCCAGCTCCCAACCGTCGAGGAGATTGTCCAGAAAGCGAATATTAAAAAAATTAACAGAGATCTGTGGAAAAAACTTAATAAGTCGTGGGCAACCATAAAAAATGACACCTGTCCCTACTTACACAATTATTTAGAAGCTGTTTCTATTTCTCATGGTTTTAAACTCAATCAGAAAGAGGTTTCTCAAGCACTTTATAAAGCTTTCAAAATCACCGGTATTTCATTAAGAAAATTTGACAAATCATTGTGGGGGTCGGTAGTTCTTGGAAACAACAACCCTCGCTACGACAGAACAATGAAAGCGATTGTTTATCTTACAAAAAAATACGAAGAAAAAATTAGGGAATTAGAAGGGGTAAAAAAAGATATTGTCTGGCTGAAAACCCTGGCCACATCCGATTTGTTCTGGGATCCGATTGTCAAAATTGAAAAAGTTAAATATGAGCATAAATACGTTTACGATCTGCAGGTTGATAACGAAGTCTTTTTGGCCGGATTTGGCGGAATGTTTATTCACAATTCGTTTTTTGTCAAATTGGAGGCCATCAGAAGTTTGATGCTTGGAACCGAAGTCATTATTGTCGACCCGGAGGCTGAGTATAAAGCCATTGCCGAAGCTGTCGGTGGAGAGTTTATTTCTTTTTCCTTCAACTCACCTTCCAAAATTAATCCTTTTGATTTATCCCAAGTTTATGTTGAAGGCGAAAATCAACTGGGCTTGAAACTTTTAACACTTCACTCTTTTTTGAAAGTCATTACCGGCGAATTGGACCCCATCAAAGAGGCTTTACTGGACCGAGCGTTAGTCATGACCTACCGCCAAAAAGGCATTACCCAAGACCCGGCTACCCAAACCAAAGAGCCACCCTTGATGGAAGACTTGTATAAAACTCTAATCGGTATGGAAACGCCGGACGCCCTGGACATCGCTGCCCGAATTGAAAAGTTTGTCCGGGGATCTTTCGTCGGGATCTTTGACCAACAAACCAATATTGAGATTAATAATCCCTTCACGGTTTTTTCCGTCAAGGACATGCAAGACGCCCTTCGCCCCATTGCCATGTTTATGATTTTGGATTTTATATGGACCAGAGTCCAGAAGACCTTAAAAAGGCGGCTTCTCGTCATAGAGGAGGCATGGCACATGATGAAGCATAAAGACTCGGCTCAGTTCCTCTGGGGAGTCGTCAAGAGGGCTAGAAAGTACTACCTCGGTTTAACTACCATTACCCAAGACATTGAAGATTTTTTGTCCCAAGACATTGGTAAAGCCATCGTCACCAACTCGGCCTTAAGAGTTCTTTTAAAACAATCCCCGGCCGCCATTGATAAAATTGCCGAAGTCTTTTACCTCTCTCAAGGAGAAAAACAATTATTGCTTTCCGCCAATATCGGTGAGGGTATTTTCTTTGCCGGCCCGCATCACGCCCCCATCAAAATCGT
>DAIPJT010000035.1:0-1816 GCA_036770125.1 Patescibacteria group bacterium | reverse complement strand
TAGTTGAGCTTTTTGATAAAGGTTTCTCCGACCCTTGGGCTAGAAAAATAGCCCTAACCGGTATTTGGCAGTTTTTTCCACAGGCTTTAGGCGAAGAGCGACAAATACCCAACATTATTCGTGTTGATTGGCCGGATGGAAATCAAGCCGATATTAGTCGAGACGATTTTGAAAATGCATTTTTAGAGTCATTGTCTCGCAATCCTCAAACCGAAGGATTTATCATTGACAGCTCAACTTATAACTATCTTTTAGGTTTGGATCAAACACCCACACCGGAATTTACAGAAACAACCAGCACCACCCCCGACAAAATCCGTCTGGAAGAATTGGAAGAATTTGCCAAAAAAACTAAAGAAAAAGGTGGCTTGGCTGAAGCCATGGCGGAGCAAAAAGCCAAAATCAAAGCCTGGGAGAAAAAAGTTGCGTCATCCCCAGCCCCCTCTGTGTCATCCCCGCGAAGGCGGGGATCCAGTGAGCTGGAACCGGAAACTGAAAAAGAATCGGCTGAAGTTTTTGTTGTTCAAACTCAACCAAAAATAATCACTCTGACCCAACCCGATCAAGAACAGTTACAGGCTGTTAAAAATGCCTTTGAAAAGGGCGGTGAGGCAAACTTCAGAAAAGAAGTTGAGGAAAAAGTAAGAACAGAAATTGAAACACGCTTAACACCAAGCAAGGAAGCCGATTTTTTGGTTTCAGTCACTGTTGATACTTTAACCAAAACTATCAAAAATTTACCTCCGGAAATTCAGAGGGAAATTAAAATTATTGACCCACCACTTGCCCCCTTGACAGCTTTGACCGACTCACAAAAAACAGCTCAGATGGAAGGAGTCAAAAAAATAATTAATGAGGCTGTCTTGGCAACAAATCAGGTGACAGAAGTTTTGGGAATAACTGCGTCAATTGTTGCCCCGGCTCTCGGCCAACTATATCAACCGATAAAAGAAGAGGACTCAAAAAACTTTGAAGTAATGGGGACAAAACCTTCATTTAAAGACGGCTTTATCGCCAGGATTAACAAACTGGTTGAACTGGAAAACGAAATCAATCGATTAGGTCCGGATCTAACAGAAGCTCAAAAACAAACTCTCTTGGGTGAATTTTTTGCCATGGCAGAGAGAGAAGATGGCTACTTACAATTTATTAGCCACGCCGTTCAGGGAAAAAGAATGGAGGGTGATTGGGGACAGGAAAGAACATCGGGACAAGGTATTACCGCTTACGCTAAAAACAGGAGTCTTGAATATTTACAAAACAAGCTGTCTGTTAAATTTGGTGGCGAAGCCGGAGAAAAAGGTCTTCAAGTAATGTTTGGCAAAAAAAGTGTAGCCACCATTAAAAACCAATTAACAAATAGAATATCAACAAAAGTTGCTGCCGCTACCGCTAAAGCTACCGCTACTAAAACGGCCGCCGGGGTAGCACTTAAGGCGGGGGGGGCCAAACTAGCGGCCAGTCTCGGACTTAAGGGTGTATTAACAGCTCTCGGCACGGTTGCAGGTCCTATTGGTTGGATTGGTGGAATTATTGCCGGTTCATTTTTAGAAAAAATATTTTCCAAAATTGGTATTTGGATTAAAAAACATCCTAAAGAATTTTTCTTCGGCGCGGCTGCTTCTTTGGGTTTGCCGGCCATTGTCACCGGCAGTACTCTTTTAGCTATTCCGGCCGGGTTAGCACTTGCAGCCGGAGTCGGCCCGCGAGCCATTGTTGGTGCGGGCCGAGCCGGCTTAGGTCTGTTTCTTGGAACCATTACCGGAACCTTGCTTACCATCAGCACTACTGTTTTGGCCATCATTGTTGCCACCCC
>DAIPJT010000034.1:0-5517 GCA_036770125.1 Patescibacteria group bacterium | reverse complement strand
ACGGCCGGCAGATCGTCAAAAACACCGGTGTATTTTAAACCCACCAACGCTTCACCCTTAACTTTTTTGAGTTCCTTGTATTCGGTATTCGCCAGCACCCGCTCACGGGCACCATCGGCCAACCAATACTTTTGATTGTCAACCTCAACCAAGACATAATCCAGCTTTTTATCAACAGCCACGGCAATATTGGCCGGAATCGTCCAGGGGGTGGTCGTCCACACTAAGAGGTTCTCGTCCGAGTCAACAAGCGGAAACATACTGGTTGGCCGACGGTGCCAAAGAAAGGGTCTTCGCGGGCCTTGAATACAAAGAGCTCAAGCAAATTAAAGGAGAAGCGTTAGTGGGTATAAAGTACACCGGTGTTTTTGACGATTTACCGGCTGTGGCCGAGGTAGCCCGGAAAAATCCCAAAACATTTCATCGGGTGATTGCCACCGACAATCTGATCATGCCGATTACTGTTACCGAAGGAACGGGTCTGGTGCATACGGCCGTGTCGGCCGGAACGGAAGACTTTAAACTGGGTCAAAAACTGGGATTGCCGATGATTCCGGTGATTAATGACGACGCTTCCTATTTATCGGATTTGGGTTTTTTGAGTGGGTTAAATGCCAAGAAAAATCCACGCTTGGTTTTGGATTACATGGAGGAGAAAGGTGCGGCCATGAGGATTGAAAAGTATACCCACCGTTACCCGGCCTGTTGGCGGTGCAAAACCGAATTGGTTTGGAAAGTGACCGATGAATGGTACATTGCCATGGATAAAGGCACGCCAACTTTGCGGGAGAGAATGATTAAGGTGACCAAGAAAATTAAGTGGTTGCCGGAATTTGGTTTAGACCGGGAACTGGATTGGCTTGCCAATATGCACGATTGGTTAATTTCCAAAAAGAACCGCTATTGGGGATTGGCTCTTCCTATCTGGGAATGCACCAAGTGCCACCACTTTGAGGTTGTCGGGAGTTTGGAGGAATTGAAAGAAAAAACGGTGGAGGGTTGGGATCAGTTTGCAGGCAAGTCACCCCACAAGCCACAAATTGACGGCATTAAAGTTAAGTGTTCCCAGTGTGGTGAGTTGGCTTCCCGAATTGAACCGGTAGGTAACCCCTGGTTGGATGCCGGCATTGTCCCCTTCTCAACCATTTCCGAGAACAACAAGTCGGAGCCGTTATATGTTACCGATAAAAAGAATTGGCTGAAGTGGTTTCCGGCCGATTTTATCACCGAGAGTTTTCCGGGCCAGTTTAAAAACTGGTTTTACTCCATGATTGCCATGAGCACGGTTTTGGAAGATCGGGAACCCATGAAAACTGTTTTGGGCTTTGGCACGATGACGGACGAGCTGGGCCAACCGTTTCATAAAAGTGCCGGCAATGCCATTGAGTTTATTGAAGCGGCCGACAAGTTTGGGGCTGATGTCATTCGTTGGGTGTGTTGTCGAGCTGATCCGGCTAACAATATCTTGTTTGGAGTAAACCTTGCCAATGAAACCAGGCGACAGTTTCACTTGATGCTGTGGAACATTTACAATTTTTATACAACCTATGCCACGCTTGACGGATTCGATTCGCACGACTCCATCGCACGTCATCCTCGCGAAAGCGGGGATCCAGACTGGATTCCCGACTGGATCGGGAATGACAAGAGGAACATTTTGGATACTTGGATTTTAACCAGATTGAATCAGACGGTTGAGGAAGTTACCGGTTATTTGGAAAAATACAGTGCCCATCTGGCCAGCGGGGCGATAGAGATTTTTGTTAATGATTTATCTCTCTGGTATATCCGGCGATCACGGAGTAGGGTGGGGCCGTCGGCCGAAAACGAGGAGGATAAGCAAGCTTTCTATCAAACGACTTATCGGGTTTTAACTACCCTTTGTCAACTGCTGGCACCCTTTACTCCGTTTATTAGTGAGGAAATATATAGAAATTTGAGCAACGAACCGTCTGTACATCTGACTAACTGGCCTACTCATGATTCAAAATTCTTAATTCATAATTCTTTGTTGCTTGAGGAAATGGAGAAAGGCAGGAAAATCGCTGAGCTGGTGCACGCCCAAAGAAAAGAGCAAGCGATTGCGGTCAAGGTTCCTTTATTAAAAGTTACTCTGCCATTATCATTTGAAGTGAAGGATGAAGAGGTGTTAAAAATTGTTGCCGATGAGGTTAATGCCAGAGAGATAACATTTGATAAAGTGGAGGATTGTGAATTGGATACCACTCAAACCCCGGAAATGGAGGAGGAGGTTAAAACCCGAGAACTGGTGAGAAAGATTCAAAACGAGCGGAAAGAGTTGGGTTTGAATTTGGGCCAGACCATTGACGTTGTGTCCGACTGGCAACCCAAAGACTCCAAAAACCTGGACCTTTTGGTCAAAAAGACGCAAATTACCAATCTGTCCCAAGGACCCGAATTAAAGGTGACTCTGAGTGAAAAATAAAACCATTTTTTTCCCGGCACTAGTCTTGACCGTTATTGGTCTCTTTGTCCTAAACTCGATTTCCAAAAGTTTATTTCCCACCTATTACTTTTACGTTTTGGTGGGCTTGGCCTTGTACTTGGTAATTTCCAGGGTGGACTTTGAAATTTTCGGTCTTTTTTCCAGACACTTTTACGTTTTGGGTTTGGTGGGGCTGGTTATCCCTTTGGTTTTTGGTCGGATTACCCACGGTGCCATTCGTTGGATTCAGATTGGCAATGTCAGCATTCAGCCGTCGGAGTTGGTCCGACCCTTTTTGTACCTTTTTATGGCCCATTTTTTGAGTCGGACCGTCTCGGCCAAGCGGACAATTTACAGTTTTTTGTTTGTGGGACTGTATGTCTTATTAATTTTGGTTCAACCGTCACTGACGGTGGCTTTGTTGACCACCACCGGTTTTTTGGGTTGCCTGTTGGCTTTAAAGATCAATTTTAAACTGTTGGGTTTTATTCTTTTAGCATTTGCTTTTTTAGCATTCACTTTTTTGGCTTTATCAAAGCCATACCAAAAGGAACGTCTGACGTCGTTTTTGAATTATTACAATGACCCGTTGGGGTCCGGGTACAACAGCATTCAAGCGGTCATCTCGGTTGGCTCGGGTGGACTTTTGGGCAAGGGTTTTGGCAAGGGCACTCAAACCCAGTTGGCTTTTTTACCGGAAAAACACAACGATTTTATTGTCGCCTCCATCGGTGAGGAATTTGGAGTCTTGGGAATATTAGTCATTCTTCTTCTCTTTATAGCTATTTTATACCAGATTTTGGAGGCCCATGACCGATCTACCGATCAAGCTTATCGGGCTTACTGTCTGGCCGTTTTTGTCGTCTTGTCGGTTCAGTTGACCATTAATGTTTTGATGAACTTGGGGTTGTTTCCGGTGGCCGGGGTGAATTTTCCCTTGGTTTCGTATGGTGGCTCGTCTTACATTGCTACAATGATGATGTTGGGTCTGGTTTCCTCGGGGCGCTAATTGTATAATACGCCGTATGGTTATCATTAGACTTTTGGGCAAGCAATATCAGGCAGAGATGGGTGACGAGTTGGTGGTGGATTTGATTGACGAGAAAGCATTACCCGTAGCCGAAGTTTTGGCGGTAATTGACGACAAAAAAGTCACCTTGGGTGACCCGGTTTTGACTAAAGTTAAAGTTACCTACAAAATTGTTGGTCAGGAGCGCGAAGACAAAATTCGGGTTTTTAAATATAAGTCAAAGTCTCGAGAAAGAAAAACTACCGGTTTCACTCCCAAAAAGACCAGGATTAAAATTGTGAAAATTGCTTGACAAGCGTGAAAAAATCCCTTAATATCTCTTCAAAGTAAAATACTATGTCTAAAAAGAAACAAAGTGGCAGTTTACAGCACGTCTCCCCAGAAGGCAAAAGGTTGGGTGTGAAGCTTTATGACGGAGAAAAAGCTAAAACCGGTTCCATTCTCATGCGTCAAAGAGGCCGAAATATTGCTCCCGGTAAAAATGTTGGCATGGGGCGTGATTTTACCCTTTACTCACTGACCGAAGGAATTGTGAAATTTGGCAGACGATTGGGTAAAAAAATAGTGACTGTGAAAAATGGCTGAAGAAATAATTCAATTAGAGATAGGTGTATTAAGTTCCAACCCCCTCCAACCCCGTGGTGTGATTACCCCGGAAAGTTTGGTTGATTTGGTCGACTCCATTAAAGAGCACGGAATACTCGAGCCGATTGTTGTCGCCAAAACTCCGGCCGGATACCAAATTATTGCCGGTGAACGTCGCTGGAGAGCTTCCAAGCTGGCCGGCTTTACCCACGTGCCTTGTATTGTTCGGGAGACCACCCCCAGAGGCATGCTGGAGATGGCTTTGGTGGAAAATGTGCAACGGGTTGACCTCAATGCTTTGGACCGGGCCAAAGGTTTTGATCGGCTTTTGAATGAATTTGGCTTGACGACTTCCGAGGTGGCGGTGAAAATCGGCAAGTCGGTCGCTTACGTTTCCAACTCCCTGCGCTTGTTGACTTTACCCGATGCTCTAAAGGATGGCTTGCTGTCGGGTTTGATTACCGAAGGTCACGCCAGGGCGCTGGCGGCTATTGACGAGGTGGATTTGATGATTGAGGCGTACAAGATTATCTTGCGGGAAAGCGGGTCGGTGCGGCGGGCTGAAGAGTTGGCCAGACGGATGAAACACAAGTTAAATCAAGTCGGAGACAATATGAAGAAGGCAGTTAGAGCTGAAGTGAAAATTGTTTCCGAAGAGATTGACAAGATGAAACAGGATATGCTGGACTCACTCAAAAAGTATGAAGTGTATGGCGAGAAAACAGGTAACAAAACTTTGGTCAACCTGACGCGTTCTATGAGAGAGACCAGGATTGCCTTTGTTCTCAAGGGCTCGTTGGAGTTAACCGAAGATCGACTTCAAAAAATCTACAAAGCTCTGGTTAACTAGTAGCTCGGTTGCGGAACTTTCCCAATACTGGAAACTGGCCAGTAAACAATCCAGGCTTTACCGGTGATGTTGGCAAACGGCACAAAACCCCAAGCCCGGGAGTCGGAAGAGTACGGCCGGTTGTCGCCGACGGCAAAATATTCACCCTCCGGCACGGTGACCGTGGTTCCATCCCGCAAAAAATTACCCCCGGAGGTATAAAGAGTGGGGGAGAGATAGTTTTCGTTTAAAAGCTGGTTGTTGACGTAAAACTTGCCGGCTTTCAAAGAAACAGTGTCACCGGGAACGCCAATGATGCGTTTGATATATTCGTCGTCTTTGGCTACCGGAGCTTTGAAAACGATGACATCTCCTCTGGTTGGTGCATTAAAGCGATAGGTCACCTTTTCTGTTAAAAGATACTCTCCGTTAGGGAAATTGGGTTGCATGCTGTCACCCTTGATTTTATGGGGCTGGAAAACCAAAAGGTACAAAAACAAAAAAATGGACACCGAAAAAACAATGACCTGCACGGTGTCAAAAATGAAATTCCCAACCCTTTTTATAAATCGATGCATTATTCCAATATATCACAACGGCTTCTGTTTGCGGAAGCCCAGAACCATC
>DAIPJT010000033.1:0-5612 GCA_036770125.1 Patescibacteria group bacterium | reverse complement strand
AAGTGTAATATTAAGTAGTGAAAAGATTCGGCATTATCGTTCTTTCAGCGCTCCTACCTACTCTACTTATCTGGTTGGTCTTTTTTTCTAACCTCAAGTCGTTCTGGACCATTCCCCTACCTCAAAAGGGTCTGCAAACCGTGATCGCTAACTATGATGGACCACTATATATCGCCGTTACCAGAACTTTTTACCAAAAAAGTGCTATTAAAGCTCTTTACTCGTTTCAGCTCCCCAATGAATATTTTGCCGCTCACTTTCCTCTTTACCCTGCAATCATCAGGATTTTATCGGTTGTTTTTGCCTATCCCCACGCCATGCTAGTGGCCTCTCTTTTGTCATCTGTTTTGGCTCTCTATTTTTTCCATCGATTATTTTCCAAGTTGGTCAACCCAAAAACAGCTCTCTTGGCTACCATGGCTTTTGCAATCTTCCCCGCCCGGTGGCTAACCGTCAGGTCTGTCGGTTCACCCGAACCGTTATTTATCGCCGCCATTTTAGCTTCACTTTTCTTTTTTACCGAAAAAAAATACTTTTGGGCTGGGGTCTGGGGAGCCTTAGCCCAGTTAACCAAGTCCCCAGGCATTTTGCTTTTTGCCACTTATGGGGTATTTTTCCTGGCCGATAGACAACGACTTGGTAATTTAAAAAAATATCTGCCGTTTCTTTTGATTCCGGCTTCTTTACTGGGACTTTTTGTCATTTATAAAATAAACCTGGCTGATTTTTGGGTTTATTTTCATTCGGGGGACAACATCCATTTATTTTTTCCACCTTTTACCATTTTTAATGCCAGTGCTTCTTGGGTGGGCAGTTTTTGGCTGGAAGATGTGATTTTTATTTATGTCTTTTATGCCATGGCTCTAGTAAGGTTGGTGGATTTTGCCAAAAACAAAGACGTAAACCTCAAAATCCTCCCCATCTTTTTTGGCGTATTTCTAGCCACCATCTTTTTTGTGGCCCACCGAGACGTCTCCCGCTATGCCTTACCTCTAGCTCCCCTAGCCCTGATAGCTTTCGGTGACTTTTTTGCTCATCGCCATTTTAAATATGTGTTAGCCCTATTGGCTGTCCCCTGCTTCCTGTTTGCTATAAGTTTTATTGCCAACAACGTCATGCCCATCGCCAACTGGGCCCCTTTCCTATAGTTCTTCATGCCTCCAAGGAGAGACCTTGGAGGCACACTTTGTCATTGCGAACGAAGTGAAGCAATCCCTGCCTTCAGATTGCCACGTCGCCTTCGCCCTCCGAATCGGAGGGTTTGGCTCCTCGCAATGACATAATATTGATACTCTTTGAGAGTAAACACGTTTCATAATTACTTCACCATGGAAATCTCCCGTCACTGGCGCTTAAGAAAACAAAGGTATGGCCTTGTGGGCGAAGTATGCCCCCATTGCGAAACTAAAATTTTTCCCCCCAGAGACGTCTGTCCTGGATGTGGTGGGCAAGCCAAAACCAAATTTCAATTTTCCGGTCGGGGTGAGGTTTATTCTTTCACCACCGTTTATGACCCACCGGCTGGATTTGAGGAACAAGCCCCCTATACGGTAGTCTTAGTTAAACTGGCAGAAGGCCCAATGGTCACAGCTCAATTAACTGATTTAGGAAACGAAAAACTAGAAATTGGTATGCCGGTAGAGATGGTTACCCGAAAGCTAAGGCAGGATGGTAACGAACGGGGAATGATTATCTACGGGTATAAATTCAGGCCCCCACTTCTACCGACACGGTAGCTAACTCCTGATTTAAAAAAGATTGTGCCTGCATTGGGTTCACGACCAAATTCCTAGACAGTAAGTCTAAATATTTCTGGTAACCAATAGCTACCTCTTTCACCCCAACTCTCACATTTTTTAGTGAATTAACCTCATCAATATCTATAAATCTATGATTTTTTAATTTATAGCTACTAAAATTATTAATTGCTGACAAATCTTTGGGGAGTTGCAAGTGAAAAATAGCCACTCTCACATCGGCAATATCCAGATACATAAACGGCTCCAATCTTTCGGTTACCAGTTCTTTGGGAAAGCTTTGTTTGATTACCAAGTCGGTAAACACTTCTTGTTGCAAGATTCGCAAAACATTTATTCTTCGACTCTCCCGTTTTTTGGCATAACCCATGGGCAAGGAAATTGAGTCATAGGGCTTGCCCAATTCAATTCTGGGGGTAGAAACATCTTCGGCCAAAAGAATTTGTCGGTTATTATCAAACGGTGTAATCACTAACCCCACCCCGACTCTACGAGTCAACCCTTCTTTGGCATATTCGGCAATTCGATAAATCGTTGACAGGGAAGTTTGAAACTTTAATGGTAACTTTTTGTAAACCTCTTCGATAGAAGAGGTGTCGTGAAGCATGTGACTCAAAAAATCCACCGCTTCATTTAACAAATTATTAGGGCCGGCAGTTTTAACCACCCCAAATTGGTTCAAGATCCGGTGATAAGTCGCCGTAGAAATAGGTAGTGAATACCGGTTTACCCGCAATACTTCCTCAACTGTGCCGTGTTTAAAATATTCACTCACCAACCACTGACTGAATTCCGGCTCGGTATGGGGAAAGGTACTCACAGATCCTTATTGTACCACCTTTTTGGTTTTCCAAATTACCAAGGTATACATGAAGTAGTTATATGGCAAAACCAAAAAGACAATGATGAAGGGCAGAAGGATCTGTCTGGCCCCCTTACCAAAAACCAAATCCCCAATCGTTCCGGCCACGGTCTGAATCAACAAGGCTCCCATAGAAGTACCGTTAAAAGCCAGAAATTTCTTGGCAATTTTGGTCACACCGGTGATTTTTTCCTCTTTAAAAGTCCAAATATTATTGAGAATAAAATTACTGATAATTGATAACTCAACCGGAATTGACCAGGCTAAAAGACCGGGAGCGTTGATGGAGGTCATAAACTTTAAGCCAAAAGCATTAACCAGATAACCGATAAACCCAACCGTGCCAAACTTGATGAACTGTACTTTATCACGAATTGCGATCGCAAAAGTCACTTTCAAACTGGCAATCGTTTCTTTGGTGTTAAACTTGGACTTATCGGTTGTTCTGGGTCTGAAAGCCAGAGGCACCTCGACCCACTTTTTGGCCAACTTAAGACTTTGGTATAAAAGATCGATCTTGTAGGCAAACCGTTCTTTGGCCAGTAAATTATCTAGCTTAATCTGATCCAAAACCCCCTTCACTCGTGTCAAACGAAAACCGGTCGTGCCATCATGTAAAGAAAATTTGAGCCAAGAAAGGCGAATTATCAGGTTCCCAAAATAACTGAAGGCCTTTCTAGTAAAACCCCATTCTTTAGGTATTGAGCCACCCTTAATGTACCGGGAACCGATCACATAGTCAGCACCATTTAAGTAGGCCTCTATCATTGGTTTGACAAACTCGGGCGGGTGTTGACCATCGGCATCCATCTCCATGACCGCATCAGCCTTAAGCTCATTCATCGCGTATTTAAAAGCCACTACGTACGCGTTCCCCAAACCTTTAGCTTCCCCCTGCTGAACAATGTGTAGATTGGGGCGTTTCTTCATTTCTCCTTCCACAATCTCCGTCATCCCGTCGGTGGAGTGATTATCGGCCACCAGAAGATGCATCTCGGCCGGAACTTTGGGGAAAACATCATCAAAAAGAGTATCAATCATCCGCTTGATGTTTTCGGCTTCATTCCACGCCGCCATCACAATGACCACCTTATCCATAGCTCTATCTTTACTCATAAAAACAAAAAAAACAATAACACAAAATTTCTGCGCGAAAAGAGGGGACTCCCTTGCCGTATGCAAGGGGTCTCCTCATGAAATTTAATTAAGGTCTCGCCTTTTTAGAACACCACACCACGTTTTACGGCTTCGGTATAAAAATATTTCGCTTTTACCGGATCTTTTTTTACTTGTGAATAATAAATGGCCAGATTTTTCAAAGTTTCCTTGTGATCCGGATTAATCTTCACCGTTGTTAACCAATCCTCTTCAGCTTTATCTTTGTCTCCATCCTGATAATAAACCATCGCCAAATTAGCGTGGGCGTTGTCATAATTGGGGTACAGGGCCAATTCTTTTAAGAAATACTCTTTTGCCTTGTCTTGATCCTTGCGATTAAAATAGATTAAACCCAAATTATTGTTGACCATTGCTTCGGTGGGACTCAATTTTAAAGCCAGCAAGTATTCTTTTTCAGCCTCATCATACTTTTGGTCAAAGTAATACATCGCCCCTAAATTTTTATGAGCCAGAGGGTGGGATGGTGAATGAGCCACTGCATTTTGCCAAAACCGCAGTTGATTACTAAAAACTCGGCTATGAAAAATATTGATCATTGCTAATACTAGAATCACACCGATTGTCATTCTCGACCACCACTTTGTCATTCCCGACCTGATCGGGAATCCAGCCTGGATCCCCGCCTTCGCGGGGATGACAGAGGGCGCGGGAATGATACGAGAGATGATCTGACTCAATGAAATGATAATGCCAACTATTGGTAGGTAAAGTCGGTGTTCCAAAAAATCCGGGGCATAATAATTATTTGGTCGGATAAAACCGGGCAAAAGAAAAATTAAATATATTCCCAAACCAAAAAGATAAATTCGAATGTTCTTCGGTCGCCAGACAAGAGAGGCCACCACAAACAATAAAAGCGAAATAATACCCAGATATAATTTCGAGTCCACCAGTGTTGGTAAGACCGAAAGGTTAAAGGGCAAGAAAATCTTGCCAAAATATAAAATTACGGCAGAAAAATTATTTACCACTGTCTCTATGGCAGTGTTTAACGAATACTTCACCGGGTTATCTCCCAGTGCAATACTGCGCAAACAAAACCAGATAAAACCAACCGTAATCCACGATAAAACTAACGTCATTAATTTACCGGGCCTTTTTTCTTTCTTAAGCCAAAAAAGCCACCCGCCATACACCACCGGCAAAAAGAGGGCTGACTCTTTCGTAAACAAGGCACCGGCAAAAAAGAGCAAATGTAAAAAGATGTTATCCAATGTTAATAGCGACGCTAAAACAAAGAGCGCCAGCAATGAATCGTTTCGGCCGGGAATCCAGGAAACTGCCTGGGACAAGGCCGGGTGAACAGCAAAGAGAGCCGATAAAATAAAGGCCAATGTTTTTGAGACCTCTAGCTTCAACAATAACTTATAGAGCAAAATAACCACCAAAAGATGAATAATGATGTCGGTTAAGTGAAACATCCATAAAGCTCCTCCACCCAAGATGGCGTCCCACATAAAAGACAAGGTCAGCATCGGCCGGTAATAGGCGGCTGACGAATGGAGTAAATGAAAAACTTCGGTGGTAAAGATACGCCCCAAGTTACTAATGTCTTTTAGGAAAAAAAGGTTGTCCAAAACCAGCACGTTATCATCCAAGTAGGTGTAGCCAAAAAACAGACTTTGTCCGTAAACTACCAGGGCAATTATTACCAACCAAAACAAGTGTTTGTTACTTTCTTTCATACAAAATTAATCCACCCTCTTTAAATACCGACTGATAATTATCTAACATCTTTTTGGTAAACTCCAAGAGTTCTTTATTATTGTCATCCCACAACCCGCTGTGAGCAAGGGTGGAAACTACCATTGCCC
>DAIPJT010000032.1:0-5646 GCA_036770125.1 Patescibacteria group bacterium | reverse complement strand
AATTTAACAAAATCATTCTTCTTTATACCTGTGTTACCCTGCTTTTAACAATAGGCCTTCCCCGATTAACAACTGTTCTAGCGGTTTTTTTGGGTAGTCAGGTAATTTCCACTATTTTTTCCCTTGACCGGGTGACATCTCTGTTTGGGTACTACAGTCGTTTTAACGGCGGATTATTATCCACCGTTGCCTACTTAATTATTTTTCTGACAACCGTTCAATTTTTGGACGCCAAAAAAGTTAACCGGCTCTTAAAATTGATCGCCGCCGGTTCCATTCCCGTTATCGTTTATGGCTTATTGCAAAAAATCGGCGTGCACCGTGAACTCTGGGTCCAAGATACAACGGCCAGAATCTTTTCCACCCTGGGGCAGCCCAACTGGTTGGCTGCCTATCTGGTGGCCACAGCTCCAATAGTCTGGTACTTGTCGCACAAAAACCGCCGTTGGCTGATTTTGGCCGCCGTTAATCTGATGGCTCTCTACTTCACCAAGTCACAGTCGGGTTGGGTGGCCCTGGCAGCGGTAACTTTCGTCTATTTCGTTGGGCCCCAAACCTTTCGCCGTTTTTTCAAAGTTGGCGTAGCACTGTCTCTGACATTTTTGGGGTTATTTTTTCTGGTAGTCGGCCGTCAATCCATTATCCCCGGCAATTTAAATCTCCCGGCCTTGGAGCGCCCGGGCACCAGCTCTTGGGAATTGCGAAAAATTGTCTGGAGAGGAGCTTGGCAGATTTTCAAAACCCATCCCCTAATCGGTACCGGCACGGAAACTTTTGCTTTTTCCTTCTGGGCCCAAAGACCACTTGAACAAAACCTGACCTCCGAGTGGAACTTCACTTACAACAAGGCCCACAACGAACTTTTGAATTACTTGGCCAACAATGGCCTTTTGGGTCTGGGTAGTTATTTATTGTTAATTTTCGTTTTTGCCCGCTACCTCACTTTCGCCGGCACGCCATTTGCCAAACCTCTCCTGGCCGGTTGGGTGGGCTTAAACATCACTCATTTTTTTGGTTTTTCCACCACTACTTCTTCATTATTATTTTACTTATATCCAGCTCTTTCTCTTTGTCATTCCCGACCCGCCTCGCCCATCGAAGCCCGGCGAAGTTGGGATCGGGAATCCATACCAATCACTTCTGGATCCCGGATCAAGTCCGGGATGACAGCAATCATTACCCTATCACTTTTACTCTTTATTGCCCGTTACTGGCTGGCCGATTATAGTTATGCCCAAGCTATTCGCCAAACCCAAATGAATCAGCCAATATCGGCCCTGGCCGACATCAACCGATCCATCAAATATGCACCCTTTTTCTCTGACTACCGAGCCAAAAAAGCCGACATCAACTCCAAAATAGCCCTTTTGTACTACGAAACCGGCGACATCAAAACGGCCATTGGCTATAGCGACCAATCAACCACCGACATTAAAAAAGCTGTCGAGTTGTCACTCCAAAACGTCATTGTCGCCAGAAACCGGGCCTCTCTGGAAACCACCCTGTCTCTGGTTAATCCCAAACTGCTAGACCAGGCCATCGTCTCCCTCAATCATGCCCAAACTTTAGCCCCCACCGACCCCAAAATTCCCTACCATTTAGGCAACCTTTATTTTTCCAAAAAAGAGTTTACCAAAGCCATAGAGGCCTTAACCCAATCAGTGGTTTTAAAACCGGATTACAAAGAAGCCCGGTTGTCTTTGGCTTCGGTCTATGAAAGTTTGGGGCAAAAAGACAAAGCCAGAAAAGAGTATCAGTATATTCTGGACCACATCGCCCCCCACGACCCCTTTGTTATTAATAAATTAAACACCCTATAGTTCACCATGCCTCCAAGGTCTCTCCTTGGAGGCTCAATCCTCTAAAGCAAAGTCTTTAATATACGTGGTCGCATCGGGATCGGAATAATTAACAAAATCTGCATAGGAACCAATACCCTCTGTTTTCTTGAAATAGGACAAAATCAATTCGGTATTCACCCACGGAGTCTTCGTGAAACCTAAATAGTCCTGTAATGACGAGGGCTGATTAATGATTTCTGTTTGATGATGAATATATCTTGATAGATATAACAAATATTGCTCGTTTGGAACCAAAATTGCTTTATATACCCCCTGATACAAGGGTCCAACCCTCTTGTATTTTTTATTAAAATACATTGTGTATCGGGTACCAAGCGAACTCATAAAACCATCAATGGCATTACTCAGGGTTTGTTTTACCAAAAAGTGAAAATGGTTGGGCATTAAACCATGGCACAAAAGGTTGACCGTATCGCAATAATTATTCATGCGAAGTTCTTTTGCTATCTGGTCACGTTCATGTCCGGAAATTGAAGCTGACAGCTGTTTAAGTAAAACTGTTTCATCTTTAAAAGAAAGGTATTGTTTTAGATACGACAAAAACACCGAGTAGTCTTCTTTATCTATAAAGATTTCCCTTTTTTCCACACCCCGGTTATAAAGGTGATAAAACCCATTCTCAACGTACTGTTTTAAAGTGTTTCTGGAGGGCATTAACTAACTATATCACCTTTTCGTGCCTCCAAGGAGAGACCTTGGAGGCACGAAGCCACCGTTAAACCAAATAGGTAAAAAAGTGGTAAAATAACGGTATGATAAAGCCGATTGTGGGGGCAAAAGCCGAAGTTTTACGCCTCAAAGCCAAACCGGTTACCAAGTTTGACAAAAAACTGGACGAGTTGGCCAGGAATTTAATTGATACTTTGGCCAGCCAAAATGAGCCGGACGGGGTAGGCTTGGCCGGACCCCAGATCGACAAGTCTCTGACCATCTTTGCGGCCTTGATCGGAAAAAACATTCGGGTTTTTGTTAACCCCAAAATTGTCAAAAAAGACAACCCCACTCTCTCCCCTTCCGAAAAAAAGAAGGCCGACATTTTGGAGGGTTGTCTGTCTTTACTAAACTATTACGGCCCAGTCAAACGAGATAAGTCGATTACGCTGGACTACCAAGACGTTGAGGGTCAAAAACACACCGAAGTTTTTCGGGGATTATCCGCCCAAATCATCGAACACGAGGTGGACCACCTTGACGGCGTTTTGTTTGTGGACCGGATACTGGAGCAAAAAAAACCGCTATATAAAATTGACCCCAAAACCGACAAATGGGAGGAGGTAGAGCTTTGAGTATGAAAATTGTTTTTTTTGGTACGCCGGATTACGTGGTCCCAATTTTGGAAGCGGTTAATAAGCATTTCAAAACCAAATTTGAAAGCCCGATTGTTGCCGTCGTCACCAAAAAGCCTTACACGGATAAAGAGGGGAAAGAAGTTTTTTCGGAGGTGGACCACTGGGCTCACAAACGAAACATCCCCAAGTTTTACAGTGCCCAAGAATGGCTTGATTCAGGTATCAAGGCCGACTTGGGCATTTTGGCCTCATATGGCGCCATTATTCCCGATTTGGCTATCAAAGGTTTGAAATTGGGAATTTTAAACCTTCACCCTTCCCTTTTACCCAAATACCGTGGCTCCTCTCCCATTCCGGCCACTCTGGCTATGGGAGATACCCAAACCGGAGTCTCGATTATCAAATTAGACGAAAAATTGGATCACGGACCGGTGATGACTTTTTTTAAAGAAGAAATTCTGCCTCATGACACCTATGAAAATTTACGCGCCCGACTCTTTAATCGGGGGGCCGAAGCTTTGGTCGAAATGCTCCCAGCGTTCACTTCAGGTAAAATCAAGCCTAAACCCCAAAACCACGAAGAGGCCATTTTTACCCGCGAATTAAAACGCGAAGATGGTTTTTTACCAATAGATCTAATTTTACCTACCTTGCAGGGAGCCTCCTTTAAAGGTCGGTATTCGATCCCCTTTATCAAATCTCAAAACGAAGTGATACCAGACGCAAATTTTATTGAACGGTACCTTAGAGCTCTGACCCCCTGGCCGGGAATTTATACCCAAATCCCCCAAAGACTAAAAATTCTCAAGGTTCACGTCACTGTCATTCCCGCGAAGGCGGGAATCCATACAAACACTGGATCCCCGATCAGGTCGGGGATGACACAAAACACGAGATTAGTCATTGGTACCGTTCAACTGGAAGGTAAAAATGAGGTTACTTTCAAACAGTTTGTGGAGGGATATCCAGGGAGTCCTTTTTCCGCTTTATTGCATCACGAATGAGCTTGACCAAAAAAGCCAAGATCAATAAGGTGGCCAAACAAACCACAAAAATAATCACCAAGGACAAAGCCCGTTCATAAAAATTTTTGACAATGGCCTCTCCGGCCGCTACCAGATTTGTTTTGGCGTTTTCCACAGCCGTATTGAGAGTTTGCTGCAAATCGGCGTTCACCGTCTCCGAAGCTTCATTGACAAAATCCTTCCCTGAAGGTACAAAGGAAGGCATGGGTGGAAGGGTCGGCAAATCCGGCAAGGGCAAACTGAAAGGCAACTTGGGCAGAGTCAAATTCACTGTAAGGCAATATTTTTTATATCCCCGATACTTTTATAGTTCCTGATTCTCTTAATGCACTTGGTGCACAAACGCATCCGGGCCATCACACCGGCCACAATAACATCCACGTCTTGCAAATTGGGTTTAAACAACCGCTTGGTCACGGGAGCTCGGCTCTTCCAGCGTTTCCCGGCTACACCCCGAGCGTGGGTATGGGACTGTCCATGAACGGTTTTTTTGTCACACAACTGGCAAACATAACTCATATATTTTTTTTCTTTGTCACCCCGGACCAAGATCCGGGGTCTATACGAATGGCAAAGCCACCCCTTCGGGACAAACCTCCTGGATCCCGTATCAAGTACGGGATGACAGGAAAGCAATGTTTGCATTATACTACAAAGTAACCTTTACTATCAAACATGATTTTTGACCTGATTTTTTGGCTTTTGGCATTAGCAACCGCAATTACTGTCCATGAGGCAGCTCACGCCTGGATGGCCGATCGTCTGGGTGACCCTACTCCAAGGTTGATGGGCAGACTTACCCTAAACCCCATCAAACACTACGATCCGGTGGGGACAACGATGCTTTTGGCAACTTCCTTAATGCGTTTGTTTGGCGTACCGGTCATGCCTTTTGGCTGGGCCAAGCCCGTTCTCTTTGACCCCTATAACCTCAAAAATCCCAAAAAAGATGCCGCCCTGGTTTCTCTGGCCGGACCCCTGGCCAATCTTTTGGTTAGCCTCCTTTTGGTTTTAGCTATCCGTTTTGTGGGTGGCTACCTGTTTTTGGCTCCAATGATTCTTTTAAACATCTCCCTGGCTGTTTTCAACCTGGTCCCCATTTACCCACTGGATGGGGAAAAAATCATCACCGGCATTTTGCCCCACAAAGATGCTTTGGAATTTGAAGCTTTTATGCACCGGTATGGATCCCTTCTCCTGTTGGGTTTAATTGTTCCCTTAATCAATGGCCAGTCCTTGATTAGCCTGACCATCTCCCCCCTCATTAACACCCTCTTTACCTTCTTGACCAGCTTGTTATAATGATACCAGACCCTGTTTTTCGGGGAAGTTCCAGGGAAAATTTTTCCTCACCGAAAATATTTTTAGGTGAGACGAAGTATCGGTAGCCCGTGGGTTATTGATCAGTCTTACCGTCTTGGTAATCGCGAGGAAAACCTTCCTCATTGTCCCCGCTAAGCGGGGTCTGTT
>DAIPJT010000031.1:3819-5978 GCA_036770125.1 Patescibacteria group bacterium | reverse complement strand
AAAAGAAGATTTAGAGTGATAATGATTAGTGTCATCCCGTGCTTGACACGGGATCCAGGGCTTTTTTTATATAGATTCCCGATAATGTCGGGTAGATTCCGGATCAGGTCCGGAATGACAGGGAGTATCATTGCCAACCACACAACGTCAAACAGAGAGATGTGAACGGACAGGTAATCAACTTTTATTCCTTGGATAATTGAGTAGTCGGGCCAGAAGTGGTAACGAAGTTGAGTGGGAATTAATAAAATTAAAAAGAAAATGACTACCGACACAAATTCACTCTTTCTTTTTGATAACGAGTTTACGATCCTCACCCTCCCCTTCACTTTCGGTTACCACCCCAGACTTTTCAGAAAGATAAGTGTGCACAATCCGCCTTTGGGACGGATTAAGATTGTACAGATATTGGGCCTCCCCCGTCTCCATCAATTTTTCATACGACTTTTCGGCAATGCTCTCCAGGTAACCTTTTTGTTTCTCACGGTAACCACCGACATCCAGCACCAACTTCATCTCTTCCCCTGGTTCATCTTTGTGAGCACTCAATTTGTTTCTGAGAATGAAAGACAGAATCATTTGGATAGAATACAGGGTGTCCCCTTGTTTACCAATCAACAAACCCGAAGTTTCACATTCGGCCAAGGTGATGTGGAAATACCCCTCACTTTCAATAACCGCCACCTCCGTCTCAACCCCCATCAAAGACAAGAGCTCCAGAGTGATCTTTTTAATCTCGGTTAATTTTTCTTCCATGGGAGTGAATGATACCATCCTTTCGGCAACTGTTGCAACAACTGGACCAGAGAAAACACAGTCCAGTACAAAGCCAGGCCAGACGGAAAACTCATACCAAAAAACAAAGTCATCAGGGGGAACATGTAGGTCATCGATTTTTGGGTGGCGACCGCTGCATCATCCGTTTCGGAAGGTGTCTTTTTAGCCACTTTCTTTTCGGCTTTCAGGGTGGGTGACATCAATTTCATTGAGGCCACTTGCAAAAGCGTGGAAAACACCAGAAAAAACCCGGGGATCGGGAAAGGAATGTTGGGAACCCGAAAAACATCCGGCTTGGCCAAATCCATATACAAGAACTTGGTATTGATTACCTGGTCCTGAGTAAAGGCCATCTTGGGATAAAGCGTCTTGTTGAAGCTTTCCGTCACATTGCCCTTAAACCCCTGGTTAAAAACATTAAAAAAAGCAATCAAGATGACAAACTGAAAAATATAAGGTAAGCACCCGGCTTGGGGATTGATACCTTTTTGTTTATACAAGTCCGCCTGAGCCTGGGCAAATTTAATCTTGTCCCCTTTAAATTTGCTTTTGAGTTTCTCTACCTCACCACCCAACTCCTTGATCTTTTTCATTGAGTCCATATAGGGCTTGGTCAAAGGATTCAAGAGAAGCCTCAAAAGCAAAGTGAAAACAATAATCGCCAACCCCAAGTTGCCACCCAACAAGCGGTAGAAGAAAATCAGGCCGTTGGCTAAAGGCGCAACCAGATAAGTTTGAAACATAACCCAATTATTGTACAGGATCTATGGGGTTTACGCCAGACCAAGGGTGGCAACGCAAAATTCGCCGAATAGCCATCACTCCGCCTTTAGCCAACCCATACTTTTTAACGGCATCGTGCGCATATTCACTACAAGTCGGTGTAAACCGACACCCTCCCCCCACAAACACTGTTTTCAACAAGGGGGAAACAAACTTTTTGTAAAGAGAAAACATGGCTTTTGTTTTTAGAGGGGACTCCCTTGCCGTATGGCAAGGGGTCTCCTCATGAAAGGTTTCCGGGCAGAGGCCTTTTTTGCTCAAAACTTTTTTTAATTAGTACAACATAATGTCCAGGTGAATAATTTGACAATTCTTCCTGAATTTGGTCAAAAACCAGCCTTTTCATGCGGTTTCGATCCACCGCCCGCTTGGCCAGTTTTTTAGAAATCAAAATGGCGAAACGGGGTAGGGTTTCGTCCTTAATCTCTCTTTTTAAAATCGTGAAGTACTCGTTTTTGGTGGAGGTGTTTTTAGCAAAAACGGCGTCAATTTCCTCCTTGCCCAAACCGCGGTTAATCTTGGGAAGCATAACCAAATAATACCACCTTTAGGAGAGAACTACCCGCGATCTACCCTTTAATCTTCGGCGCTTCATCACC
>DAIPJT010000031.1:380-3719 GCA_036770125.1 Patescibacteria group bacterium | reverse complement strand
TCCACCCCGGTCTTTAACACCTGGTTTTCCAACACTAAAATTGCCCGTTTGGAAACCAAAGACGGTGAAACTTTAATTGAAATTACCTGTCCGTCCTTCTTCGTCAAATCACAAATTGAACAAAAATACAAAGCCGTCATTACCGGTTTGTTAACCGACAAGCTCAACACCCCAGTTACCACCATTTTTTCGGTCGCCGAGAATTGGAACGTGATTGGCGTTAAAAAAGAAGACACCAGTCCTTTATTTAAAAATATCGAGGAAAATCGTGAAGCCTATGAAAACGCCCTCAAAAACGCTCACGTTAGGGCTTTCTTCACTTTTGAAAACTTTGCCGTCTCAGGCTCCAACCAAATGGCCTATGCCGCCGCCCAAGCCGTAGCTGAAAAGCTTGGCACTACTTATAACCCTTTGTTTATTTGGGGAGGGGTAGGGGTGGGGAAAACTCATTTGATGAGTGCCGTTGGTTGTGATTTGTTAAACAAAAATCACAATAAAAAGGTGTTGTTTTGCACCGGGGAAGAGTTTACCAACGACATTGTCGAGGGTATTCGGCACAAAACCACCCAGGTTTTTCGCAATCGTTACCGCAAACTGGATCTATTAATGCTGGACGATGTTCAATTCATTGCCGGTAAAGAAGGTGTTCAGGAGGAATTTTTTCACACCTTCAACGCCATTGTATCCTCCGGAGGCCAAGTGGTTTTGACTTCCGACCAGCCACCCCAGGAAATTTCCAAGCTGGAGGAACGGTTACGCAGTCGTTTTGAAGCCGGGCTAATTGTTGATATTGCCCCGCCGGATTTTGAACTTCGCTGTGCCATCGTAGCCATCAAAGCCAAGGAGATGGAACTGAATTTGGCTTCCAATATTGTTTCGGTCATTGCCGCCAATATTGATAGTGCCCGCAAAATTCAAGGGGTTCTGACTAAAATCAAAACGGAGATTATTTTCAAAAAAACGGTTCTGGACGAAAACAACGTCACAACCATTATCGCCCGGGACAAAAACGAGGTGGAGGCCAAAAAAGTGGCCGTCAAGCCGGAAGATGTGATTGTTTCCGTCGGCAAACATTTCGACGTCAACAAGCGAGACCTTCTGGGTCGTTCCCGTGCCCAAAAATTTGCCCGACCTCGCCAGGTGTTAATGTATTTTCTGCGCATTGAACAAAAGCTGGCCTTGGATGAGGTGGGGTCTTTGATTGGGGGGAGGGACCACACCACCATTATGCACGGTGTGGAAAAGATTACTCATTTAGCCACCACCAGTGTAGACATTCGTGAGGATATCTCGGGGATAAAAAAACTGCTATGGGGATAATCATAAAAACTTCTCCACTTATCCCCAAATCAACAGGTGTTATCCACAAAGTTATCCTCTTTTTCACGAAGCGGTTTTCAACAGGGAAAGAGTGCTTGGTCTTGCCCGAATATCAACATATCCACACCTACTACTACTACTACTACTGTTAATATATAATAAAACCACAATGTTAACGATTAACACTAAAGACCTAAATAACGCCTTATCTCTTGTTGCCAAATTTGCCAACCCCAAAGCCACCTTACCAATCTTGCAAAATATTCTTTTTGAAGTTAAAAAGAACACTCTGTGGTTAACCGCCTCCAACCTGGAAATGTTTATCAAAGTAACGCTGGGGGTCAAAACCGAAGATGAATTCAAAGTAGCCATTCCGGCACGAATTGCATCTGAAGTTTTTTTGAGTTTGTCGGAAAGTACGATTATTTTAAATAAGCTCGAAACACAACTTGAAGTCTCCTCCGGAAATTTCAAGGGTCGGCTTTCGTTTACCGACCCAACCGATTTTCCGGAATTTGTGATTGCCAAAAAAGAAGACCTGTCGTTACCTGTTGCTGATTTTTTGCAAATTTATACCAAGGTCGGCTTTGCTGTTTCCACTGACGAATCCCGTCCGGTTTTGACCGGAGTTTGTTTTGCCTCCGGGGAAAACAGCTTGGAAGTGATAGGCACAGACGGCTTTCGCCTGTCAAGAGTTGTTTTGCCGGTCAAATTATCTACATCTTCATCCTTAATTGTGCCCCGGGGAATATTACAGCAGTTGCCTTCATTTGCCACCTTTGGGGGCAATCTGGCGATTGGTTTTGAGAAAGAAAATTCACAGGTTTCTTTTGCAGTAGGGGAGGTGGTGGCTTCTTCGCGTTTAATTTCAGGGGATTTTCCCGATTACAACAAAATTATTCCCACTAATTTTCAGGTGAAAACTTCGGTGGACGTACACGACTTGACGTCAGCAGTTAAAAACGCGGCGGTTTTTGCTCGCGACGCTTCAGATGTGATTAAAATGGTAGTGGTCAAGAAATCAGTGGAGATTACTTCAGAAAGCAATACTTATGGCAACCAAAGTACTAAACTCGAAGCTGATTCAAGCTTTGAAAATTCGTACTCTGGGGAAAACTTGACCGTGGCTTTCAACTACCGGTTTTTGCTGGATTACCTAAAAACAGTGGCAGGGGAGACGGTGAAAATATCTTTTGTCAGTGAGTCTTCACCCTGTGTTTTTACCGATCCCACGGACGAACATTACACCCACCTCATCATGCCGGTGAAGATCTAATTACTGTTGTACAGGCAACTTGTCTTTATATCCTTCAGCGTATTTGGCAGGAAAGAGATTAATGCTGGTGGGTTCAAATTGCCAAATTTCTAGAAGCAGTCCTGATTCCTGATTTCCAAGGTAAGCAATGCCTGTTTCGGGTGTGGCATATAAATAAAACCCGGATAAGGCGTCCTCGCCATACAGAACCAGTGTCGGTCTGCTGTATTTTTCAACTAAATCACTTATTCTTATGGTTTCTTTGGAGGTTACAATTTCTTTGATGAGAATTAAATTGTTGTTTTGATACCATGCTTCGTTTTTACGGTTAGGACTTTTGGAGGGATAGTATATTTTTTTAATTTGATTAATGGTTGTTTCCGTGCCGTTGTTTTGAAAATTGTTGTCAGTAATTAGAGATTGGTATTTTAAATTTTGATTAACCGGAGAACTATTGGGGGTAGGGGTATTTTGAGATGGTTTGGATTTAGAAGCAAAAATCACAATTAAAATTATATCTATAAGAATAAACACACCAAACAAAATAAATTTGTATTTATTTAAAAATTGTTTCATCGCAGAATTGCCAGTGAATAGGATAGTTAGATTGTAGTCCTCCAGGTAAACAAATAAAAGGTTTTTCGGAAGCGTAAAGAGCTATAGACTCGGCAAATTTTTCCGAGGCGTCGGTAGTTCCCGAGCAGGAAAAGTAGGTAATAATATTTGGTTCGGTATTAATATCCGGATAATCCAGATATTCCACG
>DAIPJT010000031.1:0-370 GCA_036770125.1 Patescibacteria group bacterium | reverse complement strand
AGAAGCGGAATACGCACCCATCAAATGGCTTGATTCATGCGACAAAATGTATTCGGCGTCAAGCTGGTTGGTCAAACCACCCGGATAAAGGGTAATATTATTAGTTCCGTCATAGTGTCCCCAATAACCAGGGTTAAAATCGTTATAATGCAATAAAACCTCGCCTCTTTTGCAAACTTTGTTAACAAAGGGTGGGTGGTCGGCAACCAGTTTATCGATGGCCGCGGTCAGGTTGTCCTTTTTATCTTGTGGCCAAGTGGCTTCGTCAACAAGAGTAAAGCATGAGATAGCCGATCCTCCACCTCCGGTTTCCGCAGAGGGTGGCACCATGTACGCGCCGTTATTGATGATAAATAAAATTAAAGCAACC
>DAIPJT010000030.1:1839-6093 GCA_036770125.1 Patescibacteria group bacterium | reverse complement strand
TCCGAGGTTGACAGGTTAACTACTACTTTTAGATGTTATAATATTTTAATGAAAGGGTTTTTGATGTCGATTTTGGGGGTGGCGGTGTTTATTGTGGTAGTGGGCTTTTTGACAAAAAATCTCCAAAAAGGGGTGGCCGAAACCCCAAGCCAAACCAACGCCAATTTGGCTACCGGTTACCTGACGATCAGAAACATCCGAGTAGACGTGGAGATAGTCAAAACAGACGAAGAACGCGCGAAGGGCCTATCTTTCCGTAGCGACCTGAAACAATACTCAGGTCTCTTGTTTGACTTCAAAGATCAAAATAAACAACCGATTTTCTGGATGAAGGATACGTCAATCCCCTTGGATATTATCTGGATTAAAAATGATAAAATTGTCAAAATTAATGCCAACGTTCAGCCGGAAAAGTCAGACACCTTGGAGAAAAACTACAAATTATACAAAGCCCCCTCGATTATCGATTATGTGCTGGAAGTCAACGGCAACTGGTGTGATCAAAATGGAATATCGGTCGGGGACTCCGTTTCCTTTTTTTTGTGAGGCAAGACATAGATATCCTGACGGTAGTTGGACACCCCCACCAGTTTGCCCTCACCAGCCAGTACCCGCTCCAGTGGCCGACAGGCAAAACAACCGTCAGTTGGACATTTAAAGTGGTCAATTTGCCGGCCCAACTTTATTCTTTGGGCAATTTCCATAATTTCCGAAAGGGCGGCAATCGTGTCCGGTGGTTTTTGCTCCACCAAACCGGTTTCCCCCTCCAAAAACCAGTAACTTAAGCGAGCTATCGGACGGGGCTGGGTGTTTTGGGCCAAAAGGTAGTAAATAGGCAACTGCAAAGTATTTTGAGCCCCGTCACTTTTTCCGGTTTTAAAATCAATAATATGAATAGCGTCCTCCCGCTCCAGATACTCCATCCAGTCAATTTTGCCACTTAAAATAATATTGTCGGTTTCAGATAACCAGTAATAAGGTAAGCCTCCTTCAGACGCGATCTTTACAGCCTTTGATTTTAAGGGGCCGGGGCCGGCCTCTATTTTTTCAAGCATACCTAAAGCTCGCCTTTTGGCTTCGGCCTCTTCATCTTTCGTACCAAAACCCCCCTTCTCACCGGCCACTTTTTCCCAAACCCCATCAAGATGGGTAGACAGAGGTTGGGCAAAACGTTTGTCTGCGGGTAAAAAAGAAATTGTTTCCAGGACATCATGAACAGCAGAACCCAAAGATAACGCTGGGGAAGTAACCGTCATTTTGTGGCCACTTCTGGGGTCTTTATAAACATGGCGCAAGTAGTAAGCCCTGGGGCACTTTAAAAAATCAGCTATTGAAGAATGGGACAGCCAAAGTGCCGAATATTTGTCCATTATGGTAGGGTAAGCCGGGAAATTTCTTTCCAGGCGTTGTCATATTTTCTAACCTCACTGCCGGAAACAAAAAACCAATTGTCACCAATGTAAACCGCTCTTTTCAAACCACTCTGGGCCACGGCTTTAACCAAATCCAGTTTTTTCCCGGCGTAGGAGAAAACATAACCCCCGGCGTCCCCGGGCAAAAAGAAGAGGGAGTCGTTGGCTTTTTGCAAAAAAGCTTTGTGGTTGTCCAACGCTTCCGACCAATAAAAATTCCCAAGATATTTATCCAATTCAGACGGGTTTTCGGGGTCACTGACATCAAAGAGGGAAAGCTTGACTTTATTATCCTCTCGCCCCAGACCAAGAATGATGTTTTCGGTCAAAGGGTGAAGGTAAGAGGAATACCCCGGAATTTCAAGCTCTCCGGCAACAACAGGATTTTTGGGATTGGACAAATCCACCACGTAAAAGGGATCGGTCGTCTTGAAAGTTACGACATACGCCAAATCTTTAATAAAACGAACCGAATAAATTTTCTCACCCTTGCCCAAACCCGTTACTTTACCGGCCAACTTCATGGCACTGTCATAAACGTAAATAGAGCTTTCGGTGGCAGTCTGCACCATGCCCGATCCATTGGTCGTCGCCACCCGGAAAGTGTCGTTGTATTCATCGAGAGAGAACTGATTCAAGGGGTAACCCGCAAAAATCACCGAACCCTGGATTTTCAAATCTTTAAGGGCAATTTTAACCACCGCCGTCTTGTAAATCTCGTCCATCTTTTCGGTCATATAAGTGGTCATTTTATTTTGAGAGTTACTCTCATAGGCCATCAACTCGTCGGCCGAGAGGTTTTTTTTATAGTTTTCCACCAAAACACTGATTTCCGTCAACTTGGCTTGGTTGGAAATATCCAAGCTGTCCAAGGTTTTAATCTTGGCTATTGATTCGGCCGGCAGAAAACTTTTGCCACTGGCTTGGTAAAACTCGGACAAAACCAAGTAAAAATCCAAATTGTCGGCGTAGGTAACATAAGCGTTATTGGTGGAAGCATAAACCACCGAGGAGGCTTCCGACCCCAAGAAAGACAAATCGCTAGTCACTTCACCGTTTTGGACGTTTAATTTCAAAACAGAAAAGACCGAGTCGACGTCGGTTTCCGTCCAAGGGCGGTAAATATCGGTACAGGTAATCGAAAAGCCTCCCCGAAACAAAGGAATGACACACCCCGAAGAAGTCGTCTTTGTAAAAAGATATAAATCATTCTTCACCAGTCTGGATGTTGTCAGATAAACCCCGTCGTCCAAAAGATTTTTCCACAAAAGTTTAGGGGTCTTGCTGTTGGTGACGTCATAGCCGTAAAGAGTCCGGTTGGCCAAAAGCACCAGTTTTCCATCTTTCAGATACAGCTGACCGGAAACGTCAATTGAGGAAACATTTGACAACGGATCCACTCCCACCACGTGAGTTTTTCCTAATATCTGTTGGGGGTAGGGGGCAATGCGTTTTTCATACATCAAAATTGGTTGATTGTTGCTTATATAAATATTCTTGCTGTCGGTTTTAACCGTATCGGCTTCATCCACTCCCACCACTTGCACGTTGGTTTGGGAATAAATTGGAGCACCCGCACCCACAGCATCCCTGGATACCGCGGCCTCCGGCTGGGCCAAAGACACCTGGTTACCAAAATCCTTTTTCTCGGCCGCCTTTTGGAGATAACTTTTATACTCCGCTTCACTCTCAATCTTCTTCATCTTAAATTCACTACCAACAACAGCCGGTGCTGGAGTTTTATTTGAGGAACTTGGAATAAAGAGTGACTTAAGGGTCAGACCCACCATTAAAACAGCGATCACGCCAAAAAGGACCATTCCCAAATATAGCTTTTTGCGACTCATAGTTCATATTAACACTGCTGTCATTCCCGCGAAAGCGGGAATCTATACAAATGGCAAAGCCATCCCCTCGGGACAAAAACAAAGACATGGATCCCCGATCAGGTCGGGGATGACACACACAGCTAAAGAGATTTATAATCAAGTTAATGAAAAAATACATAGTTCTCTTGTTTATTCTGGCCTTTGGTATTGGTTCAACCTTAACGTATCAATTTTTATTTAAATCCAAGTCTGTCGATTTTATTCCCACCCCCACTCCCACACCTTTTGCGGCCGACCGTTATTCAATTCCGGCCTTAACGGCCAATCCACCCAAAGCCGGCACTTTGACCGTTTCCGGCTCCCTTTTTGAATTTCGTTTTCAACCCGATCCGGAGAAAAATGAAATTAAAAAAGTTACCGGTGTTATCAACTACCCCACCGCCAGCGGATCTCATCCCGTGGTTTTTCTGATTCGTGGCTTTGTTGACCAAGCAATTTACACCTCGGGCATGGGTAGCAAACGAATAGGGGAGTATCTGGCCGAAAACGGCTATATTGCTATGGCCCCAGATTTTCTAGGGTATGCCGGTTCCGACAAGGAAGCCGGAAACATTTTTGAATCCCGTTTCCAAACCTACACCACCGTCCTCTCCCTAATAGCCTCTCGTAGCCAAATCCCAAACTTTGACGGGGTCAATTACTTTCTGTGGGGCCACAGTAATGGCGGCCAGATTGCCTTAACCACTTTAGCCGTTTTGGGCCAAAACATACCAACAGTTCTTTGGGCCCCGGTCACCAAACCCTTCCCCTATTCAGTTTTGTATTATCTCGATGAGGCAGAGGATGGCGGTAAATTTTTGCGCCGAGAGTTGGCTAAGTTTGAAGACATTAATAATACTGATGCTTTTTCTTTTACCAACTATTTATCCCAAGTCAAAGCCCCTATCATTCTTTTGCAGGGAACTGTTGACGACGCCGTCTCTGATACCTGGAGCAGGAGTTTCTGTAAGACT
>DAIPJT010000030.1:0-1739 GCA_036770125.1 Patescibacteria group bacterium | reverse complement strand
GGGAACTGTTGACGACGCCGTCTCTGATACCTGGAGCAGGAGTTTCTGTAAGACTACCAAAAACATAGATCTGGATATCAAATGTTACTATTATGCCGGAGCCGATCACAATTTAAACCCCTCTTGGGAGGCTGTGGCCCAAAAAACGCTTGACTTTTTTACTGCTACCCTTAAGAATTAGGGTATGATCAAACTTTTAATTAACATCCTGTCATTATTTATCGTCGAAAAGATTGTTCCCGGATTTTACGTTGATTCCTTTTGGACAGCTGTGGTTGTCGCTATCGTTTTGGGCATTGTTAACACTTTCATCCGCCCCATCCTCCAAATTATTGCCCTTCCCATTTCTATTGCCACCTTAGGGATTAGTGCTTTTTTAATTAACGTTGGCCTTTTGATGTTGGTTGACGCTATCGTTCCCGGATTTGCCATTGCCAATTTCTGGGTCGCGGCCATGGCATCAGTTACCATGGCTTTGGTTAATTGGTTTTTAAACAAACTAATCAAAGACTAAGAGGATTATGAAAAAAGCTACTCCCAAATCAAATCCTTTGCCCAAAAAACCCAGTTTTCCGGTTTTTAAAAAATTTGGAGGGGTGGGCAATATGAGGGGCTTTACCGATAAGTTCAACGCCTCGCGTTTCCACACCCAACACAAAGGCGGTTAAACTATCCACACCCCAGGTTCAGGCACGTTTTAAGCCAAAGGCTTGAATAGCACCTCCGAGGTTTGATCTTTATCTTCTCACTCTGAAGTTGATGTTTGGAAGAAGAAAAAAAGAAGGATCGCCCATTTCTCTTTTTACAGCTCCATCTCGATCAGTATGAGATATAATCAATCTCGTTTTTTGTCTATTATTGAAACCAAAGGTCGTCTTTTCCCCGGGAGCAATGCTTATTAATGGCATCTCAAAATGACAACTATCGTTATGTAATCCGGACTTCAATTTCCCAAAAATAATTGCCCTTACCAAAAGCGATTCATCGGGGTCTTCCGGACCATGTTCTAATTGCACCCTTAAATCGTTATTCCCTGGAATGGAAATCCTTCTCCAAGACGTCTCAGTTGCGTATGCTGGAACTGTCCCTTCATCTTCTAAAGTAAATTTAACCACAAGCCTTCTATTCAGCTCGTATCCCCAAGCCGACTTCACTCCATTCAATCTTGGGTCCGGTTTTTCCCAAGGTTCCCTGGCTCTCGTAACAAGTACTTCTGCAACGCTCATTATGACCTGCGATTTTAACACCGTTTTTGCCTATTCTCAACCTTCAATACTAACCAACCCCTGCCGGCAGGCAGGTCCGAGGTTGGTTTTTCCCAAAATCCCGAGGTCGATACCTTTTCAAGTCAGGCACGTTTTAAGCCAAAGGCTTGAATAGCACTTCCGAGGTTAGACGAGGCTAATTTTTCTAATTCTCAAAAGAGGAAAATAAGGTATAATTGCTTTCATGATTAGTTCAACGGTGGCCAAGACGGATGACGGCACAATTCAGATTACTTTAACCATTCCTTACAAAACCATTCAAGAAAAAAGGGTCGGAATGATAGCTGAAGCCGCTAAAGACATTGTTATTGACGGCTTTCGCAAGGGCATGGCCCCCTTGGATAAAGTTGAAGCCAAATTGGGTGAGCAAACCATCATTGAAAAAACCCTAACGGGAATTCTACCGGAGGCCCTAGGTAAGGTGGTTGAAACAGAAAAGCTGGTTTTGGCCTTGTACCCCAAGTTTGAGCTGAT
>DAIPJT010000029.1:2697-6141 GCA_036770125.1 Patescibacteria group bacterium | reverse complement strand
AATAAATACTCAACCAAACCCAAATATGTCGTCCCCGATGTCTCTGGTGAATAATTAGGAAAAGATAAAGCCGCCCCTTCTCCCCAACCGTCTACTCCATCCTGATCGGTAATTTTGACTAAAACAGTCTCTTTGGAACTGATTGTTCCAAAACCGGTGGTGAAAGGATGCACCAGGGGCAAATTCAGCAATCTAACCTCAGCGGCTTTAATTGTAAAATCTTTACGGGATGACAACATTTCTTGATTTTACTATATCGGCAAGAGATTTGCCTCCAGAAACAGCGTCCAAGGATCGGTCTGCACCATTCTTCCCCGTTCTCAAGACGTACTCCGGATAGGCTAGAAAACGATGATAATGAGCCGGTAAACCTTCGGCCGCCAGACCCAACACCCGTTGAGCAAATTGGCCAACGCCCAAATCTCCCGCCCGGCCATCCAGGCCATCCTTGATAGCACTGTCTCGCAAGACTTTTAACTGCTTCCAGTCAAAAGTCCTGACATAGTCCGAAGCTTTAGCCAAATTCCGAATAAGGCCGTATTGGATAGCGCTTGGAGCAACCAGGGTTGACCAGGCAAGATTCGGGTCAATTGAACCCAGAAACTTATCGGGAAAATTGGCCCCCGGGTCTCTGCCTTCGATATAAACATTGTTCGCCCCACCTTCAGAAAACAGTCTTTCTAGGGTGTTCTCCTTTAAAGACTGAAGGAACCGGGCTTTTTCCAAACCTCTGTCAAAAGTCCATCTAATCCTGGCACTTGTAAACTGGGCAAACTGGAGAGCTTGCATATGTCCTAAGGTAGGTTCAACCGTTACCATTTTTCCCGAAACTAAATATCTGCCCTGGGCTCTTGCCGAAGCAAGATAATCCAAAACCGGAGGGTTACCATCAATTAGTATTGCTCCGTCACCAAAAGTCTTGTAGTTGCTCCCCGAAGCCATCACAAAATGAATGCTGGTTCCCGGTCCAAACATCCAATAAAAATAATCGCGCAGAGAACTAAACGGTTTTTCAGGAAATTTGGCCGTGGCCCTGTCACCCTCTGCAATGGAATTCTTCATAAATCTCTCCCACATTCGTAATCTCGTTTCTTTATAAGCGCTAACCCCCCCTCCCTCAAAAGGACTATTGGCAAAAATGCCAATTATTGCCGCCGAGGCCCCAATAACCGTAGTTAATGCCTTGGCAGCATCATAAGCTTCGACTCCAGTACATGGGCTGTTTTGAGCCCGAGCGTCAATACCCGCGGCGTGATCCCACCCCCTTTGAGAAATATATCGATAGACCCCTTTGGGGGCCACAAACCGCGAATAAGACTTCCTGTCTGTTTTACCCAAAGGGTGAATCGACATGTTAATCGCAGTCAAACCTTCTTCTGCCAAAGCCTCTTGAACAATCTGCAAATCTGTTTTTAGTATCTTTTCAAGCCCATGCAAATCCGGAGAGACACAAGTGGAGGTTTCCTGCAAGTTAAAACCATTATCCAATCCATAATGTCCGCCCAAACCGTCAACCGCTATCACCGTCCTTGGTTTAATGTCACTAAAACAGGGTTGGCTTCCCGGGATCGTTTGCAAGAGAGTTCCAAAAAACTTTTGGCTGACACCTCTCGGCAGACCCGTTCTGATATCAGAAATTGGTTTTTCTATTTCGGCTCCACAGGTTGACATAATTGAAGCTATTATACTATAGCCGTCAAATCAACTTCGGAGCGTCAACAGCTTCTTGAAGCGAATGATTTCCAAAAGTCTCAAACCGCCAAAACGGCCCAAGAGAATGTTGGCCACCAGAATTACCAAAAGATAAATGTCGGGGTAGTTGTAGGCCACCCCCCCTAAAGGCACAACCACCATTAAAGTGTAGGATACCAAAGCCAGAAACAAAGTTTCGGCCGTCAGGGTTAAGGCGGTTTTGAGAGATTTACCCAAAGATACGCGGATAAAATCTTCCACGAGGAGTGCCGAGATAAGAATGGCAAAAACGGAGATATTGGGGTTTTCGATCTTAAAGGTGGATGACAAATACAAGACTCCCAAAACGGCCAAGCAAACAAACCACAGGATCAAGCTCATCCGAGGCAGGTAATGGAGTTTGATTTTGGCTTTGCGTAAAGCCAAGCGTACCAGAGTGGAAACCATCGCCACCACCAAAAATATCCCCACACCCATCAAAGGGCCAACGGCCACAAAAACAACCGCCAACGAGGCCGGCAAAAAAATACCAAAACCCCGAATCCCCACCAGGTTGCGGAAAGAAGCAATTAAAAGGGAGATAAAAGGCAAGAGCAACAAAAGCATGACCGTGCTTTGAGGCACCCCCACCGCCACAATCGACTCAATGGCAATCTTTACCGGATACATACCGTTATTATACCATTTTCACCCCAGCACAATACCCCATTTCTGCACACCCCTGGGGTGATATAGCTTGACACCTCCGGGTATATGTATTAATTTTAATTATGAGTTCCAGAAACACACCTCTGGTTACCGGTGAAATCTATCATATTTTCAACCGGAGTGTCGCCCAACAACCCATTTTTACTAATCTCTACGATAAAAACCATTTTCTTAATTTAATTGAATACTACCGTTTTGAAAACACCAATTTACGTTATTCCTTCTTCACCCGCCTCGCTAAAGAGGAAAAACAAACCCAATTAGATTGGCTCTACCAGCATAGCAAAATAAACGTTGACATTTTCTCTTTGAGTCTCATGCCCAATCACTTTCACTTATTGGTACAGCAGATTTCAGATCGGGGGATTTTTAATTATATGAGTCGTTTGCAGGACAGTTATGCCAAATATATAAATAAAAAAACCAATCGCTCGGGCAGTCTTTTTCTGTCTCCTTTCAAAGCCGTTCGAATTGAAAACGAGAACCAGTTATTGCATGTGGCCAGATACATTCACCTTAACCCATTGACATCATATGTTATTAAAGAAGAAAAAAACTTGTTGAATTATCCATGGAACTCATATTTGGATTATCTTAATAATAAACCCCGACCGTTTATCGATATCTCGAAGATAAAATCCTTTTTTAAAAATAACGAGCAATTCAGATCATTTACCATGGACCAGTTGGATTATCAAAGACAACTGGATCAAATTAAACACCTCACTTTTGAATAAATTAGCGTAAAATCCAGAGGTGTCTACCTACCACACCCCAGGGGTGTGAAGACTACAAACTTGTAGCAAGAACTGTTTCCGGGTACTCTGAATAGTCATGGCTAACCAAATAACTTTCCTTCAACTTTAACACCCTGCTTCGTCGTTGCAACTGACTAACATCCCACCTGGAAGCTGAAACCTTTACTTCTAAGCCGGTAGTAGAATCTACCACAAAATCAATTTCTCCTGACCCTTCTTTGTTGTAATATGTCAAGGCATGGTCAGCTTTCAAATTTTGGAAAACGCTCTGCTCAAACAATTGTCC
>DAIPJT010000029.1:0-2597 GCA_036770125.1 Patescibacteria group bacterium | reverse complement strand
AGGAGAATGAGGTCGCGCAACTTGGCCATATCCTCAAAATCAGCCAGATTTTTAGCATCCTTTTCAAAATAAGAAGTAAAAATTTCTGATAACAGAACCCTTTTACGTTCATGGTTTTCTTCCAAAACCACAGACGGGAAGCCACCAAATTCCATAAATTCGTCATAAGACGGCACCAATTTTTCATGAACAATTCTGTTTTTGTTTTTCGCCTTTGCCTCAAAAGTAACATCACCTTCCCGCCTCAAGCCCTTGAAAACTAAAAATTCTGCAAAATTCAGGGGAAAAAGTTCAAAAACAACCTTTCTGCCGGCCAAAGATTCCGGAAAGAGATTACGTAGGTAGTAACTGCTTGAACCGGTCAAGACAAACTTGACATCCCAGTGATCGTAAAGATATTTCACCACCCGACTGATATCGGGCAAATTCTGAACCTCATCAATAAAAATATAGGCCTTAGAAGTATTGGAGATACCAGACTGTCGCAAATTACTCCAAACCGCGTCATAATCCTCTTCCTCAAAGATTTTGCGGTGAAGCGGGTTTTCCAAATCAAAAATAGCCTTGTTGTCCGTTTCGACCAGGTCATACAAGTAGTTGATGGCCGTGGTTTTGCCCACCCGGCGCATACCGGTCAAAACCAGGATTTCCCGGGTTTTGAGTTCAGCCTCAAGTCTAGGATATATTTGCCTTTGGTAAACCATATTAGTATGCTGTCATCATACATTTACCCCGGGTATTTGTCAAGTGTCAACTGACAAATACGGCACGTTACGGAGCCACTTGACGCCTAGGAACTTTTTGACCGGTCAGGTATTCCAAATAATTGTTTTTATTCACCACCACAAATTCAGAACCCGGATAGCTCTTGATAAAATCTTTAGGCACATGAATATTATCTTTACTGTACTTAAACTCAAAGGCATAAAGTTTGCCACCCCTTTCCTCAACCAGATCAATTTCTTTCTGGTCATAAGTTCTCCAAAAATATCGGTTAGCCGAAATTGAGTTATTGGCCAATAATTTTTCCCGCTCTGCCATGCAAAAGTTTTCCCACAGGCAACCAACATCATCTCTCAAGTTAAGCCGGTTATAATTAGCAATAAGAGAATTTCTTATTCCGTTATCCCAAAAATAAAATCTCGGACTTTTGGTAAACTCTTTCCTCAAATTTCTGCTATAACCGGAATGGGAGAAAATAACATAGCTCTTTTCCAAAAGATCCAAATATCTCATCACCGTTTTCTTGTTAACATTCAAGTTTGAAGCCAATTCAGAATAGGAAACATCATGACCTATTTGAAAAGCAATGAGACGTAGTAAATTAAAAATAAAAGTGCTTTCCTTAACTTTATCCAACTCCAAAATATCCCGAAGTAGATACCCATCCCTTATAGATTCCAGTTGGGTTTTTTTTCCATCGATAGTAGCCTCCAAATACACCTGAGGATATAAACCATATATCAACAATTCTTCCAGTTTGGCATTCATTTCAGAAACATCAGTTTTTACCTCCTCTAAAGAAAAGGGGTATAGATGGTAATAAATACTTCGGCCTACCAGTGGCTCACCAATTTTATTCCTCAATTCAAAACTCGACGAACCGGAAACCAAAACCGAAACTTTAGGAACGGTATCTACAATCAATTTTAGGTTGGTGCCGATATTGTGAATTTTTTGGGCCTCATCAATAAATAAGTACTTTTTGTCACCAATAAACCTAGCCAAGACACTGGTTCTTTGGCTACTCAGAGCCTCAGCCGCATCCAGGTTTTCCCCATGAACCATCAATACCCCTCCACCTTTCTCTTTTTTGATGTGTTCCAGCAAGGTAGTTTTCCCGGACCGCCTGGGCCCAAAAAGACCCACTACCCGCCCCCCCTTGAGGCTATCAATAACCCTTTTAGTCATAATACGGTATATCATAGTGCCCATATTATGCTAAATACGGATACCTGTCAAGGGGTATTTTGTGCCTACGGAGCCACTTGACGCCTAGGGACTTTTTGGAACGCATGAAGGAAGGCAGTAAAAAACTAGTGGGTTAGGTTGGTTTTGAACCAATGGGATAGCTGTTCGTAGTGGATCGTTCCTTTATTTTGTTCCGCATCTCTTTTTGCTCTCCATCTTTTAGAAAACATACTCAAAGGTTTGGACTCACCTGGCGGAATTAACACCTTGTCAAATTCTCCAAAATCATTCCTATTGTTCTCCCACACTCTATCTGCCAGTGTAAACCCACCATCAACATAGCTAAATACTTTCGGTTCAACCATTCCAGGTTCTATGTACGCGAGCGACTGTCTAAATTCGGCCCCTCTGTCTTCAACACCATCCATCAACTTTAATATGTTCTTAATTCCCAAGGTATCTAAAGCAAAGTGTACAAAGGTTTTTGGGAAGCCACCCAAAGCGTTAATAAAAATTCCAGAGTCCTCAACAATTAAGGGTTTTTTCAGTTGTTGAAAAGCCTGAATTGCTTTTTCAACAACGACCTTCTCCGGTTCCTCTTCTCTAGATTCGATAATATCAAGTTTCTGGCCAACAACGCTAAACCCAAGACCCTTTAGGGCAGTATTTGCATGCAGAATCTTTAA
>DAIPJT010000001.1:31323-39022 GCA_036770125.1 Patescibacteria group bacterium | reverse complement strand
TGACCCAAGCATCCATTGGTTCACGCCGGATTATTAGGTATACCCTCTTTGGGATTATCGGTTTTACTATCTTTCGCAGTCTTTTTTGGATGGGAGTGGGCATTTATCGGCATTATTTTCCGGCCCCACCACCACCACCCAAGGTAGAATTTGGCAAACTTCCGGCTTTACCTTTTTTGGACAAACCCTTCCCGGAAAACATTACTTTCTCGCTGGAAACGGCTGATGGAACTTTTCCCAAGTTTGATTACCAAGCCAATGTTTACTATATGCCGGCCGTAAATACCGGTTTGTTGTCTTTGGACACCGCCCGAGACAAAGCCGTCTCTTTGGGATTTTCCAATGCCGGTGAGCAGATAACCGACACCATTTACCGTTTCCCCAACGCCAAGTCGTTAGCCTCTATTCAAATGTCTATTGCTACCGGTGTTTTCTCCATCAGTTATAATTTGGCAGCCGACCCCACCCCCCTGTCTACCCGTCCACCCACTGGGGATGCGGCTACCACCAAAGTCAAATCACTCCTTTCGGGGGCCGATCTTCTGGCCACAGACTTGTCCGAGGGTGAAGTCAAAACCGAATATGTCAAACTCGTCAATGACAAAATTGTCGGGGCTTCATCTTTGTCTGATGCCAACTTTACCAAGGTTAACCTTTACCGCAAAAAATATAATGATTTGCCTCCCATCAATCCCGACACTTCTTCTGCCAACGTCTGGTTTATCGTAAGTGGTGAGGGTCAAAAAGAAAAGTCGGTCATTGCCGGTGAATATCATTACTTTCCCATTGATGAAACCAAGTCGTCCACCTATCCCATTAAAACCGCCCAAGACGCTTGGAATGAGTTAACCGCCGGAAAAGCTAAACTAATCTCTTTGGGTAATAAGCCTGAAGCCACCTCTTATGTCATTCGCAAAGTTTATCTGGCCTACTATGACAGTGGCACAACCATGGATTTTTACCAGCCGGTGGTGGTTTTTGAAGGCGACAACGGCTTTGTCGCCGTCACCCCCGCCGTCACTTCAAATTATTATCAATCAGAATAACTTCATTGTCATTGCGATCGCCACAGCCACTCCGTGGCTTCGCGATGACATCTTTTTTTATAGGAAATCTGTCACGGGTTGCCAGGTGAAATTGCCATAAATCCAATCAATAATCCGTTTAGTTTCTCCAAACCGGTCCGCACTCCCTAAAACCGCGATAATTACTTTGTGGTTGTCACGGATAACATAGGTTACCAAATTTTCGCGAGCAAACTCGGTCCAGCCAGTTTTGATACCCAGCACTCCGGGCACTTCACCCAACAATTGATTAGTCGAAACCAGTTTATGCTGGATTGCTCCGTCGATACTGGCCACCGTTTTTTGTTTGGTGGCTACAATACCACTAATCTCAGCATTTTTTATAAGAGCTAAGCCCAAGTAAGCGAGGTCACGAGCCGTCGTATACTGGCCACTTTCGTCCACCCCCGAGGGATTGGTGAAATGAGTGTTAAGCAAACCTAAGTTGTTGGCTTTTTTGTTCATCAGTTCCACAAAGGCACTTTTACCGCCCGAATAGTTTTGGGCCAATACTTCAGCCGCGTCATTGGCTGAGTAAATCAACAAACCGTTCAATAAATTGTTAGTAGAAATTTTCTCCCCTGTTCGCAAACCCATTTTTTGGCCAACCACCACCGGGTTTTTAACCTCCAAAGATAAACCCGAAGCGTAGGCATCCACCGCCACTAAAGCCGTCATCATTTTAACGGTTGAAGCCGGAAGCATGGATACGTTTTCATTTTTGGCCAATAGCACCACCTCTGAATCAATATCCATCGCAAATACCGACTCTGATCCTACTGTCAAAGGATTTTGACCACGATAAACCGGAATGGGTGGATAGTTCTCACGAGCCACTGCACTTTTAATATTGGCAAAAAATGGCATGGCTGAAACACCTTCAAACCTTGGCCAAGACGCCAGTGACAAAGCCGAGGTAACCACCACCGCCAGGGTGGCAAACACCAGCAAAAAATTTGGTAAAAAATTATTTGAGCGAGAGTTCTTTAAGTTGTTCATCGGTGGCAAAACTCGGGGCATCCATCACAGAAATAGTACCGGAAGCACTCGTCGGAAAAGCCATGACTTCACGCACACTTGGCTCCCCCAATAAAACCATTAATAGCCGGTCCAGCCCCGGAGCAATACCTCCGTGTGGCGGAACACCGTAAGTAAAAGCTGTCAGCATATGGTCAAACTCAGCTTTTTGAGCTTCCGAAAAACCAATCAGGTCAAAAACTGTCTGCTGAACTTCGGGGTCGTGAATTCTGATACTCCCTCCACCCACTTCAAAGCCATTCAAAACCATATCGTGTTGCAGTCCACGAACCGATCCGGGATCGGATTTTAATAAAGGAACATCATCCGGATGGGGGGCGGTAAACATATGGTGACTGGGTGCCCACTCCGACTTGCCCGACCCATAGAAAAAATCATCTTTGGATTGCTTGTTAAATAACGGGAAATCAATTACCCAACAGAAGGCCAACTCATTCGGGTCATCTTTATTTACACGCAAATCAGGCTTGTCGTTGCCATACTTGACCATCGATTCTTTGTGAGAAAGCCTCGGCCAAGGACTCTTAGAAATTTTTTTCTCGGGAAAAAACTGCTTGACCACTTTGGTAAACATATCCTCGGCCAGACTCATAATCTCCTCCTGGGTAACAAAAGACATTTCCATATCCAACTGGGTAAACTCACCATAGGCCCGATCACGCCGAGGATCTTCATCCCGGAAACAGCGGGCAAATTGGAAATAGCGCTCCAATCCGGCCACCATCAGGAGTTGTTTGTACTGTTGGGGCGACTGGGGTAGCGCGTAAAACTTGCCGGATTGGAGCCGTGAGGGCACCAAAAAATCCCGTGCTCCCTCAGGGGTCGTTTTAGTCAAAATCGGCGTTTCCACCTCGACAAAATCCAAATCCGACAGATAATTACGAATAAAACAAGTCACTTTGGACCTCACTCTGATATTTCTGTCCATTCGGCTACGGCGCAAATCCAAATAGCGATATTTGTTTCTTATCTCTTCCTCAATTTCATAGCCGTCGGTATCCAGAGGAATCGGCATTTCCCGGGAAACAGAAATAATTTCCAATTTTTCTACTTCCACCTCAATTTTGCCCGTTTCCAGCTTGGGGTTAACCAGTTTTTCCGGACGATCTTTAACCAAACCCGAAACCGTCACCACCGAATACGGCGTAACTTTAGGCAAATTTTGGCCAACACACTGGATCAAGCCACTTCTGTCCTTTAAATCAAAAAAGGTGATCTTACCGTGGTCGCGCAGACTCCAAATCCAGCCCTTGAGGATAACCTTCTCCCCCACCTTCTTGGTAGTTTCTGTAATTAAAACTCTTACCATAGCCAACATATTGTAATACAAATTCGATCACTATTGTATCAGCTTCTTAATTTCTTTCCTGGCGTTGGTGGTCACCACAAAATCCAGCCAGCTATTGGGTATTTTGACCGGATTTTTGGCCTTTAAAATTTCCACCACGTCTCCGCTTTTTAACTTGTAATCCAGAGAGACAATTTTGCCGTTCACCATGGCCCCTTTGATATAGCGACCCAAGTTTGTGTGCACCGCAAAAGCAAAGTCCACCGGCGTGGCGCTCATGGGCAAATCATAAACATCCCCTTTGGGTGAGAAAACAAAATTACGGTGGGAAAAAGCGTCAAATTTCACCGCCTTCAAAAACTCTTCACTGCTGGTCAATTCCTCTTGCCAACGGGTTAACTCCTTCACCCAAGACAGTTTATTGGGGACAAAAACACCCTTTTTTTCCAAGACGTCCTCACTGGCCCCACGAGTCTTTTCTAATCCATAAAACCAATGGGCGGAAATTCCATGCTCTGCTTCCTGGTGCATCTCTTTAGTTCTTATCTGCACTTCCATAATTTTGCCACTCGGACCAAAAACCCGCGTGTGAATTGATCGATAGCCGTTAGGCTTCGGCTGGGCGATAAAATCAGAAATGCCAAAGTGCGGTTCCGGCCGAAAAAGACTGTGAACCAAACCCAGTACTTCATAACACTCGGAGACTGTACTGACCATAACTCGTATAGCCACAATGTCGTAAACTTTGGTAAAGTCTTTGTCTATTCCCGGACGATTAAATTTTCGCCAAAAAGAGAATAATCTTTTTTGCCGACTCTGAACCTCAGCTGTTAAGTTCATCTTCACCAAACCCTTTTTTAGTTTGTGAAGGGCTTTGGTAATATCATGCTGGGCAGTGGCATAAAAAGGACGGGATGTTTCGATAAAGTGTTTGTAATCCTTAGGATATGCATAGGGGAAAGCCATATCTTCCAAATCCCCTTTAACCTGTCCCATTCCCAGTCTTTCGGCCAAGGGGGCATAGATTTCCAGAGTTTCAAAAGCATTTTGACGTTGAGACTCTTTGGGTAAAACATAAAGGGATTGCAAATTATGCAGGCGATCTGCCAACTTAACCATCACTACCCGCAAATCTTTTGACATAGCCAAAATCATCTTTCTCAAATTTTCGACAAACAATTGGTCATTACTCCCCACCAAACGAATAGCAGTAATTTTTGTCACCCCGTCAACAATATCGGCTATGGCTTGACCAAAAGTTTTGACCACCTCTTCACGAGTAACAGTGCAATCTTCGATGGTATCGTGCAACAAGGCACTACAGACCGATTCCCAATCCAGTTTCCAGTCAACGATTGTTTCAGCCACCGCCAAAGGATGAAGAATAAAAGGTTCTCCGGTCAATCTCTTTTGGCCTTCATGAGCTTTTTGGGCAAACTCAAAAGCTTGGCGGATTTCTTCCTTATTTTCAAAATTGTCGATATTTTTCAACATATACCCTCCCTCGTCATTCCCGCGAAGGCGGGAATCCATATAAATGGCGAAGCCACCCCTTCGGGGAAAACCTGGATCCCGCATCAAGTGCGGGATGACACAAAAATATCTTTCACTTTTAACTGCAAACTAGTTTTCCCGTTCCAGATATTCTCCTCTAAAGAAAACACCAGGTCAATTTTTTTACCTGTCAACTCCTCTGCCTTGACCTCCGAAAAATTAAAGGCAATGGCCCCAACTGATTGGTCACCAATTTTAACTACCAGTTTCAAGTGATAACCGCTGGAACCTACCACCGACGCTTTGACCACCAAAACGTCCTTGGCCAAAAAAAGTGGCGTGGGATTACCCATCCCAAAAGGTTCAAAGCGAGCGATTTCTACTGCCAACTTTTGGGTGACCAACTCTCCCGGTAAAATCATATCCACTACCAGTTTTTTACCCAACATCTCGTCGGTAACTTCTCGATTTAAGTACTCGGTAAATTTTTGGGTAAAAAGCTCCAGATGTTTTCTTTTCAAAGAAAATCCGGCCGCCATGGGGTGGCCACCACCACCCACCAATAACTCGTCAAACTGATGAATCATGGCAATAATATTGACGCCCTTCACCGATCTGGCTGAGGCCTTGGCAATACTTTCCCCCACCGAAAAAACAATTGACGGTCGACCAAATTCTTCGGTTAATTTACCCGCCAAAAGACCAACTATGCCTTCGTGATATTGACCGCTGACGATAATTACTTTATTTTGGTTGGAAAATTCTTTCTTGACCAGCAACAGGGATTCTTCCACCACCTTTTGTCTTTGCTGGTTGATTTGGTTAATTTGTTTGGCCAACAGGTTAGCCCTTTTTGCATCTTTGGTACATAAAAGCCTCAAGGAGTCTATTCCCTGACCCATCCGACCGGTGGCATTAATCCGGGGGGCAATCAGATAGTTAACCTCATAAGTTCCCAGCGTTTTACCTTCAATGCCGGCTTCGCGCAACAGACATTGCAAACCCAGTCTTTTGGTGTTCGTCAAGTTTTTCAATCCTGCCCTAACCAAGGCTCTATTAACCCCCACCAAAGGCATTTGGTCGGCAATGGTGGCAATTGTCACCAATTCCAAGAGGCTCTTCCGGTACCCGAGCTCTCTGGCCACAAACCAAACAATACCGGCTGCGCAAAGATCGGTGGTATGAATAATCAAGTCGGCCAATGGCAGTTGTTGACCCAACTGGTGATGATCGACAACCACTACCCCAATACCCAGTTTTCCAATTGCTTTGATGTCAACATTGGCGGTTATCCCGTTATCAACCGTGATGACCAAACCCAAATTGGGATATTTCTCTTTCAAAACACCAACGCTTTCGGCCCTGAGCCCATATCCCTCACTCACTCTTTCGGGAATATACGGCAGTGCGTCAAAACTAAGCGAATACAACGCTTCCCACAAAATGGCCGTGGCACAAATGCCGTCGGCGTCATAGTCACCGTAAACAATAATTTTCTCCCGATTCTTTTTGACCTTAGCTAAAATTTGAGAAAACTTTTTGATATCAGCCGACTTGAGACCGACCTCTTTTAAAGAAATTTGCAAGGGACTGGGAGGATTAAAAAATTCATCCCTTTCTTTTTTAGTGGTCAGGCCACGATTAATCAGCAAAGTTTCAGCCACATCCGCTGTTTCTTTTGCTTTAACTTCCCACTTGGGATATTTGACGCCACCAACCATACAAGGATTATACTTCAAAACCTTTCATAAGGCAGTCGCCTCGCCTAGGCGAGGCAGACGCCTTTTTCGCACCAAAGCAACAAAGAAGGCCTCTGCCTTGAAAGGAGCCGAAGGCGGGCCCGATAAAGTCGGAAGGCGAGGCCTTAAGAATTGATGTAAAATGTATTTATGGATTTTAAATTACCAGAAAAGGTTGTAAATGTTTTTACTGTTTTTCAAAAAGCCGGCTTTGAAATTTATGTGGTTGGCGGAGCCGTCAGGGATTTGTTGACCGGCAAACCAGTCTATGACTGGGATTTCACCACCAACGCCACGCCGGAGCAAATTTTAAAGCTTTTCCCTGATGCCTACTATGACAACCAGTTTGGAACGGTGGGTATCAAGCCGGAGGTGGAGAACGAAAGACCCCTAGAGATAACTACTTTCAGAACCGAAAGCAGTTATTCCGACAGCCGCCGACCGGACAAGGTTACCTGGGGTAAAACCCTAGAGGAAGACCTCAAGCGACGCGATTTTACCATTAACGCCATGGCTCTAAATGTGCACCTCAGAGGTTCCCGAATGGGATCCTCGGAGGTGATTGATATGTTTGGTGGGCAGGAGGATTTAAAGAAAAAAATCATTCGGGCTGTGGGTGACCCCAACGAACGATTTGGCGAGGATGCTCTGCGGATGATGAGAGCAGTTCGGATTGCCACCCAATTAAATTTCGCCATCGAAGAAAACACCCTTGAGGCGATCAAAAACCATGCTCCAACCTTGCAAAAAATCGCCAAAGAAAGAGTCAAAGAGGAGCTTTTTAAAATTCTTTCCTCACACCATGTTTACGAAGGCATCCTTCTTTTCCGGCTCTCCGGTCTAATGGCGCAAGTCCTTCCGGAAATGGAAAAGGCCTTTGGCGTCGAGCAAAAATCCCCCGGCCGACACCATATCTATGACGTGGGAACACATTTGTTAATGTCCCTCAAAGCTGTGGCGGAAAAATCTGATGATCCGGTTACCCGCCTGGCTACCCTCATCCACGACATCGGCAAACCACAAACCTACAGGAAACTGGAAACCGGCACCATTACTTTCTACAACCACGAAATGGT
>DAIPJT010000001.1:0-31223 GCA_036770125.1 Patescibacteria group bacterium | reverse complement strand
CAAATTCCGGCCGGGCCAAGAGTCGGTGAGGTTTTGCAGAAACTTTTTAACGCCGTTGTCGCCGGAAAGTTGAAAAACGACCGCCCCACCCTTTTGACTGCCATCAAAAAACTTTAATCCAGTTTGAAAACAATTTCCGTTGTGGAGGTCATTTTCTTTCTTTTTTCACCTTTAAAATCAATCCCCATCTTTTTAGCCCGAACTTGCTTTTCTTTCCAGTAATCATCTGCAAGAACATTGGTAATTAAACAGTCAGGCCTGATTTTTCCAATTATTTGTTCAAAAATCAAGTGTGCTTTCACAGTATCCTCATAATATAAATTTGCGGTGATTGGAAAAACAATGTCTACACTCCTTAATTCCGAAATAACTTCCAACCTGTGATTTATTGAGTTCACAGGTCGACCTTTTCCCTTTGACAGAGCAATCGTCTTATCACTATCCAGTCCCACCACCAAAAAGTCACAATGTTTTTTGGCAAAACGAAATAGTTGAACATGACCAAAATGGAGAATATCAAAACAGCCGGTAATTAACCCCACTTTCTTTCCCAGCTTTTTTTGTTTCGCTACCTCCTTAACCACCTCGTCTAAAGTTTTAATCATGTTTCCTTTTGTATTAATGTATTAATACATTAATACAAACATGTAGTGATGTATCGATACATCACTACAACTTACCCTTTAATTTTTTGTAATTTTTACCGGTAACAAGCGAGCGACCAAGTTTCGTTTCCAACTCTTTTCTGGCGTGGCCGGCAATCCGACCACCAACATGAGCATCCTTCTTTAACTTTGGCACCCCGCGGGAATTTTCATTGCGATGAATTTCGGTGGTTGACCTCTCACCCAACATGATAAAAATCAATTCAAAATCATCCATGTGGTCACGTAAATTTTCCCGTTTTAAGCCTTTTAATTTCTTGTAATCGGTGGGCGTTAATCCAAAAGTGGCCTTTGAAATTTCGGCCGTTAAAATCTCATAATCCTTGTCCCTTTCAGCGCCTCGCTTTTGCCATTCATCCGTTAATTCCTCCCGAATGGCAATTCCCCGCATCCGCTTTTCAATCCAGCTGTCAGGGTAACCCTTTAGTTTATAAAGTAATCTGGTTCTTTTAGTGGCTAACTCTGGGTCTTCAATTTCTTTCACCCGCTCATAACCCACCCGTGCCAGCCACCGTTTAAATGGTTCAGCCCTGGGTGACGGAATTGACTGGACAATACGAAAAATATTTTCGGTGTTCGCGCAATCGGTTAAATAACGTTTACCGTCAGAAGCCGGTAATTTCAGTTGTCGACAAAATGTCGACAACTGAACTCCATCGTCTCTCTTAACACGAATCTTCATCTTAAACCAGTAGTCACGAGGATCACTGCTGTTAGTTAACACCTCAATCACATCTACCACTGAAAACCACCATTCGTTCTGGTAGATTATTCTTCTAACCTTTTTACCTTTAAAGATGGCTATTCGTTTGTCCACAACTAAATTGTACTACAACTAGTTTATTTTTTGTGGCGGGCGAGAAGTTTTTCCCAGGTTACCAAAATGGGAACGGCGACAAAGGGGGAGGAATAAGTGCCGGAAATGGTCCCGATTAAAAGAATCGTGGCAAACCACTTGGTTGACTCACCCCCCAAGGCCACCAAGGCCACCAGCATAATGATAATGGTCAAGGAATTGTTGATCGACCGCCTCATAGTGCCGGAAATGGCCGTGTCGGCAACCGATTCACTATCTCCACCCCGACCCATCTCCCTGATTCGGTCGTAGACAACAATCGTGTCGTGAACCGAAAAGGATAAAATCGTCAACATGGCCGTCACAAAAAGGTAATCCACTTCCATCCCAAAGCGACCCAAAATGGAAGCACTCCCCAACAAAATCAAAGTGTCGTGCAACATGGCCAAAACAGCCGAAACGCCAAACTTGACACTTTTAAACTGAATGGCAATCCACAACAAAATCAAGCTCGAAGAAACCACCAAGGCAATTACAGTTTTGATAATTAACTCGCGACCCATAGAAGGCCCAACCGTTTCAAACTTCACTTCTTCGAAAGCCCCCTCATTTTTTTCCTTCAAAAAAGTGTTAATTTCGTTTCTCTGCTCGGTCGTTAACTCGGCAAACTTGGCCACCAAAAGATTGTTGTTTGTTTCCTGAACACTCCTGGGCTTTTCCTTCCCCTCCAAAAGAGTGGTTTTTATCTGCTCCTTTTTGGATTGATCTTTAATCTGATATGAAATAACGGCCCCACCGGTAAAATCGACCCCAATTTTAAAGCCTAAAGTCACCGTGCTGTAAATTCCGACAACAATAAAAAGACCGGAAAACAAAAAATAGACCCATTTGTATTTCATCCACTTCATACTCTTTTCTCCTTGACAAAAATTCGCAACAAATTCCGGGAAATTACTATTCCGGTAAACAAACTAATCAAAACCCCCAAAGCTAAAGTGATGGCAAACCCCCGAACCGGACCCGAGGTATTTAAAAAATTCAAGTCCAATGGATTGGCTAAAATAAAGGAGGCGACCAGGGTGGCAATGTTGGCATCCCTGATAGAATCCCAAGCTTTACCAAAAGAGATCTCCAAAGCATCTTTGATATTCCGCTGTCCCTTCTCCTCCCTAAACCTTTCAAAAATTAAGATGTTGCTGTCCACCGCCATTCCAACCGACAATAAAAAGCCGGCAATCCCGGGCAAGGTCAAGACAATGCCAAAAACTTTGTACAAAGAAATGGTAATCAAAGCAAAGATCAATAAGCCAAAATTGGCCACCAGTCCCAAACCCCGATACATCAAAAGCATAAACACAAAAACCCCACCGACACCCACCAAGCCGGCCACAACACTTTTGTTGATCGACTCCGCTCCCAAGGTCGGCCCGACAATTTCCTGTTCGACCAATTTTACCGGAATAGGTAGCGCCCCGGCGTTTAACTCGGTTACCAAATTCTTGGCTTCCTCCACCGTAAAACTTCCGGTAATCTGCGCCTTACCTCCAATAATCTTTTCAGAAACATTGGGTGAAGAAATGGGCACCCCATCCAACAAAATAGGTAAAGCCTTCCCCACATTTCGGCCGGTTAAATCCTCGAATTTTTTGGCTCCGTCGGAGGTAAACTCAATTGCCACTGCCGGTTGACCGTTGTTCTGGTCAAAAACCAAAGAGGCGTTTGACAAATCAGCCCCCGTTAAATCAGTTTCTTTGATCTCGGCTGTCTCACCTTCCCCCACAATCTCCACAAATTGCAACTGGGCTGTTGTGCCAATCACCGAAATGGCTTTGTCCATCTCTTTGATTCCGGACAACTCCACTACTACCCGATCGCGCCCCGCAAAGTTTGACAACTGAACATTAGGCTCTGACACTCCAAACAAATTCACCCGTCTCTCCATCACACTTTTCAAGCCACTTAAGGCCTCTTTCTTTCCCCCCTCAAGTATCTTGGTCGTGTCGGCCTCAAAAACCAGACGCGAACCGCCGGAAATATCCAGACCAAACAACAAGTCGGGTACTTTAAATTTGTATTGAGGTTTGGTATATCCTTTAAACTCATTGGGCAAACTAATGTAAACCGTTGCCAAAAATAGGAAAATAATCAACAGAAGTTTTTTCACTGAATTAAAGAGTAATCGTCACCTAAAATCACAACCCGTGTTCCCAAAAGAATTCCCTGTAAAAACGGGTCTCTTCTCCTCTTTCTAAAATCATATTCTTGTCTGGTCATCACTGTATAGTTAATTTCACTGCCCCGTCGAGACTCTTCGGCTCGAACGATATCCGACAAAACCGTCATGTTGGCATCCCCAATAATCAGAATGTCCACCTCGTCGTCGTTCTTTTTAGGCAGATATCTGGCAAAGCGACCGGAAAACATAATAAAAGACAAACTGCCGATTTTTTTCTTGCTTTGAAGTATCTCCGCCCCCAAGCCGGTGGTTTTAGCCACCAAAGAGACCAAGTCGGTGAAAAATTCGTAGTCCTCCCGAATGGAGTAGTAAACCCGGTTGCCCCGATTTTCTTTACCCAAAATCCCCGCTTTTTCAAAACGATCCAACTCAATTCTAACCGCGTTGATTTCTTCATCTACCTCCCGCACCACCCCGCGCACATGGTACTTTTCCCCAATATTTTTGAAAAACAATTCCAATACTTTTACCCGCACTCGAGAAGTAATTAAATCAGAAAGACTAGCCATATAATTTATATAGATCCCGTATCAAGTACGGGATAGCGTTTCACGCTAATTATACACCACTTCGTTACCTTGGGGCAGTATCTCAAACCAAATTTTTCCGGCGACAAAAGTGATCTCTTTGCCTTTGCTGTCTAACAGTATCATTCTTGATTCCCGTTTTGCTTTCTGCCACGTGCCTTCAATCACTTCACCGTTTTGGAAAACCATAGCTTTCCCGGTTCCGGTTACTTTATAGTACATGTGCATATTTTTATCAACCGGACCTTTTTCGGAAGCAAAAACCACCACCACGTTTTTAACCGACAGCTGTTGGCTGTTTTCCAAATCCATATGTGCTTTACCACCGGTTGAGCGAAGATAAAGGTTGTTGGCCACGTCATACTTCCAAACTACGTCATAATCAGACTTGTTCTCCCAAAACATAAACGAAATGTTGGAAGCGTTGGGGCTGGATACTTTAGCGTCCTTGGCAAACTTCCAAGGCACAAAACTTGTATCCCACTCAGTCCCCTTAGTATCCGTGTTGGTTAACTTCCTTTTTTCAGCCTGCTTGTAGGCTTCATCAATGGAGGCCATCATCGTATGCTCGGTTGCCACTTCGTGATCCAACCGCTCATAGTTGCGCCAAAAAACGGGATAGCCCGAGTCGTAAGTCGTATCAAAGTCGTTGCCCTTAGGCACTCTCCAACCCAAAGTCTCCAAAGTCTCCAAAGCCCGCACCTCTTTGGCCGTATCCCCCGACCCGGAAAAATTATTGGCACCCCCAACGTGCATAAAAATAGGCTTTGCTCCATACTCACTCGCCAAATCCAAAAAGTAAATCCTGGCACTTCTCACCGGAGCAATGTTAACCGCCTCCGAAATGACGTCGCAGTAAAAGACTCCCATAAATCGGGTAATCCCGCCTTCTGCCACCGCTTCATAAACCACGTCGGCATAGGACACACCGGATTGGGGACGAGCATCGGCCGAATTTTCAATCATGGCCAGAATCGGTCGCCTCTTTTCCCAAGTTTCCCGCTCAACTTTGGTAAAAAGCATGCCGTTGATAGGACAGGCCTCGGTTTTAGGAGCCGTCACGTCAATCCGTTTCTCTTTACCGGTGGTCGTCTTTTGAGTGGTGTTTTTGGTAGTTTCACTTTTACCCAAAAAGGAAAAAACAACCATGGAAACGCCGGAGGATAACAAAAACAAACCCACAAAAACAAAAATAATCGTTTTCTTGGCTTTCAAAAAATTCATCACAGTTTTGATCATGTTATATGAGATTGATCATACCCTATCTTTCATCGCTTTCACAAGGGCATTTTTTTCCTCGGCCGACAAATCCAGCACACTTTTTCCACTGATTACTTCTTTGGTATAAATCCGCGTTCGTTCCCGAGCGTGAAGAGCGGTTAAAATCACACCATCATTGTCTTTGTTTAGTAAAGCCACCACAAAACTCTGCGAACCACCGGTTTCGTTGAAGGGGTTAAAACGGATGATACTCATTTTCTGAAAACAAAGTTTTAAGTTGTTGACAATCGCTTCAATGTCTTTGGTGTTGGTTTTAATGCGTTTCTCTTTTTCGGATAAATCCTTAACAATCTTGTTTAAAGTTTCCAGAAGGGGTTTATTGTCGTACTTAAAAAGAAGTGTTTTTAAACGAAAGAAAAGAAAAACACTTACCGACAGTGCCACCAGAGAAAAAACAACCGTTAAATAACCCAAAAAGATTGGCATGACTCATTGTGTCATTTATAACACAAGGCTGTCAAATCAAAATCGTGTCAAGGGGCAGTTAATTCGTGCCTGCTAGCCTCGAAAATACACTTTGTCATTAGGAATTCTTTAGCCTCAAGTCATGGCTGGTGTATACTGTGCCCATTAAGATGGGGGGTGATTATTAATGATGTACTGTGTAAAATGTAGAGCCAAAAGAGAAGGCAAAGACGTGAATGAGGTCACCATGAAGAATGGTAAAAAAGCTCAGAAAGGTGTTTGCGAAGTTTGCGGCACTACCATGTTCAAGATCGGTGGAGTCAAGTAACTCCCCTTGAACACTAAAACAAAAAGGGATCCGCCTTAGGCGGACCTTTTTGTGTTTCCCACCAGAAGTGTTATTCGGTAAATTTAAAGGTGGAGAGGATTTGGTCAATATTTTTCTGTAAAAGACCCTTTTCGTCATACACATCTGACCGATAAACCACCCCGTATACTTTTTCCTCGTGTTTTGTAAATAAATAGGTGAAACATCCTTCTCCACAATCAAAAACATCCACCGTATCCTGGCCTGCTAGTCTTTTATTCACAACAAATTTTCCAGGATAACTACTGTACACACTACCTTTTAACCATTCTACAAGAGAAAGTGACGACAGAACGGGTTTTGCCACCGTTAGTAAAATAATATTGGTTTCGCCCACTTTACCGCCAGCGTTCTTTATTGGTGCTGGAACAAGAATTGATACAGTGTCTCCCTCCTTAAAACTATTAGAGGAATAATCAAGAGAATATTCTGGTGGGTATTTAAATTCAATTCCCAAGACATCATTTTTATACGTTTTCCAATCCGCAATTCCATCCGAGTCGGAGGGTGAGGGGCTGGGTGTTACAACAGGTTGAACCATCACCGCCAACTGTTGACGTAACTGCATATTTTGCCAGAGGAAAAAGACAGTGACGGCGGAGAGAAAAACAACCAACACCACTAAAACCCAAACCAAACCGTTGGATTTTTTGGGAACAGGTGGAACGGGGGCTATTGGTTGCTCAATCGATTGAACACCTACATTATCCATGATAAATTAGTGTATCATACCAAAATAGCTGTTGACAAATGTATAGACGTAGTATATACTAAGCATGGATAAAGATATCATACCGGAACCAATTGAATTCGAATGGAACAAGGGAAATATTGATAAAAACCTAAAAAAACATGGGCTTAGAAACGAAGAAGCCGAAGAGGCTTTTTTAAAAAAACCATTGGTCTATTACGACAAAATACATTCAAAAATTGAAAAAAGGTATGACTGTTTAGGGGTAACAGATAAAGGCAAAAAGCTTTTTATCAGTTTTACCATAAGAAGTAGTAAAATACGCATAATTTCGGCTAGACAAATGAGTAAAAAGGAAAGAAAAATATATGAACAAGAAGTTTAAAGAACTACCAGAATTTAAAAACGAAGACGAGGAAAGAAAATTTTGGGCCACTCACGATTCGACTGATTATTTTGACTGGTCCAAAGCCAAACGTGTCATCTTTCCCAATTTGCAGTTAACCAAAAAACCTATTTCTCTAAGAATCACTACCAGTTTATTGGCTAAAGTAAAGTCTGTCGCCAATAAAAAAGATATGCCCTACCAAACTTTGATGAAACAATACATTGCCCAAGGCGTTGAACAGGAGTTTACCCACCCCACTGCTTAATCTAAAAACTTACATTCGCTCGATCCCCCCAAGAGTGTTTTCGAAATTATCATAAACCTGCCACTTTGCCCAAACTGCTCCCGCCAAAGAAATATCTGATAATCGTTTATTCGTTACCTTGTAAGTAAAAGTATCTGTTTGTTTTTCTTCATAAACCTGTAGCGTCTCCCCTGTTTTTAACGCTAACAGTTCATCTAACCTATCCCAAACATTAAGATCTGACGACGACAACTCGGAAATCTTTTTTGCACCTTTATAGGCCGAAATAAAACTAACACAGCCTCCAGTTATTACTTGGTCATAACCACTAGTTTTAAACCCCCTACTTTTGTCATCCAACAATACGGTCGGACTAGGAAAAGTTGGGTCATATTGAAAACTGTATTTATATTTGCTGTTAGTGAATGTTTCCCACTCAACCACCGGTTTGGAAGACGCAACAGAATCAGGAGTACTTTGGATTACAGGTTGTAAAGTTGGTTGAACAATAACTAATTGCTTTCGTAGTTGCATATTCTGCCAGATAAAAAATCCGGTAATGACAGATAAAAGAAAAACTAACACCACTAAAATCCAAACCAAACCATTGGATTTCTTGGGGGCGGGTGGAGGATTGGGGGGAACTGGAGTCACTGGTGGTGTTACAGTTTCATTCATAATTTATAGTAACATATAAACAACAAAAATTTTAACCTTTCATAAGGCCTCGCCTGGCATACGCCGAGGCAGAGGCCTTTTCCGGGCCTTTTTCGAAAAAAATAGGTTTAGGTGAGAGTAAGCCGGATTCTGTTCGACCCCGATTAAATCGGGGTAAACTATCATCTGTCTATGCCCTGACACGGCCGGAAAAAGGCATCCTTTACCCCGCAAAGCGGGGCGTACCGTACGCAGGTTGCAGCAGGGAGGATTGCCACCCCCAAAGGGGGCCCTTTCGGGCGTTTCACTCTCGCCTAAGGCGAACTCGTCTCTGTTGCTCTATACTGTCTCCCTCCATTACTGAAGGAATCTCCCGCTTTCGCGGAACACCCTGCCTTTTAGCTGTCCGGACTTTCCTCTCGCCTAAGGCGAGCGATAGTCCTTCACCTAAGACCTATAGTATTATATCACGGAGTAAAAACCTTGTCTGAGAAAACAGTTAAATTGAGGGTGGTAAAGACAGTTTCTCCAGCCGAAATAGCCTCAAACTGAAGACTGTAATCCCCCGCCACGGCGGGAATGCCGGCAAGGGGGCAAGTGTGGTAAAAAAGACCATCTTGTTCGGAAATCTGACACTCCCCACTCCAGTCGCGAATCCCCGGAAAGTCCGGCATGTCAACTTGTACCTTTAAATTTTTATTGGAAAAAACCACAATATCAACGGCATACTTTTCTCCAACCAAAGCCTTCGGTAAAACCTTCGTCTCAAAACGCAAGACCAGGTTGTCAACGCTCTCCCGATTATCCACCGCCGCCCTGGGCTCTAGGAAGGTCTGTTTGTAAGATTGTTGGATTCCCAAAGCCACTCCCGTAAAAGCAAAGGCCACCAGCATCAAGGGTAAAATTTTGCCTTTGATACTCCCGTGATAGGCAATGTGGCGTCTGTTTATTTGGCTGTAGTCTGTCATTTTTTATATACACTACCAACAATGGTTTTAATTACCAAAAAAACCGGAATGGAAACAATCGCTCCTATTACCCCGGCCAGTCTAAAACCGATAGCAAGAGCGAAGATGGTTACCACCGGGTTAACCCCGGCCGACTTCTCCATTACTTTGGGAACAATAATGTAATTTTCAATCTGTTGGACCAAAAAATAAAGGCCTAAAACGGCCAATCCCAAGTAGGGGTTAATCCCAAAGCCAATAATCATCGCCGGTACGGCCGACAGTGTCGGTCCAATATTGGGAACCAACTCTAAAATTCCTGACAAAAGAGCCAGAGGTAAAGCATAAGGAACTTTTAATAAAAAGAGCCCTATAAAAGTCATCACGCCCACGATAGTCATCAAGAAAAATTCACCCCTGGCCCAACTGCCCAACTTGGATTCAATTTCACTAAAAATACCCTCAACTTTTTCTTTCCGTTCACTCCCAAAAAGTTCCTCGATCAAAGAATCTGTCCTACCTCTGGCCAACAACAGATAGAAGGAAATGACCATAATCATCAAAATCGACAGGATGTTGGAGAAAACCGCAAAACTCACTTTCAACAGTTGACCGGGAATGCCACCCAGTTGCGAAACCAGCTCTCGCACCACTTCATCGCGCAGGTAGCGGGTCAAGCCCAAGTTTTCCAAATATAAAGGTAGGCTGGTGGCAAAGTTGGCCGACTGCTCCACCAAAGGTGGAATTACCCCACCAATAGCCACTCCAAAACCGGACAGGAGGGCCAGGTAAACAATAATCACCGACAAAACCCGTGGTATCCGTCGACTGGTCAACCAACTAACCGATGGGTTTAAAACCGCCATTAATAAAAGCGACAAAAAGAAGAGAAATATGATGTCACGAATGAAATACAAAAACCACAAAGCCAAGATAAACAGGGCCGTAAAGATAATTGTTTTGTAAGAAATCTCAATTTTTTTGACCATGAATTAATTCTCAAATATATACAAATTACCAATAATCCAATTTCTAATTGAAAATTTGTATTTATTGGATTATTTGTTTATTGGTACTTATTTATTAGAGTACCATTTCCCGACCTCCATTTCCACATTTTTTACATAGCCGCGATCGTTTACATCAAACCACTTTATTTTTTTATCCTTTTTAAACCACAAATTTTGTCTTTTGACATAACCAAGCTGGTTATTCACCCATTTGGTAAAACAAACCTCTTTGGTTTCTTGTCCCTCCAAAAAACCCTGCCATTCCCGGTAACCAATGGTTGCCATAGATTGTCTTTTCCAGGTCACACCCGAATCCAGTAATTTTTGAATCTCCCCCAGTAAACCCTCTTTAAGCATTTTTCTTGACCGTTTGGTTATCTTTTCTTTTAATTTATTCGTGTCACTATACAAACCAATTTTAAGAACATCAAATTTACCCTTGGTTACTTTGCTCGGTTTATGGATCACTTGCCACTGGGCTACTTCAATGGCTCGTACCAGACGCCTGGGATTTTGGCGATCAGACAAATTCATCCCAGCCGCACGTACCCCATCCAACTCACAAAGTTTTTCATATAACTCATCCACCCCCAGTTTGTCTAAAATCCTTCTTAATCTTTTACTCTTGGGAACATCTAAAGTTTCAAAGCCCTCTGTTACCGCTTTGATGTACAGACCAGTTCCCCCCACCAAAATTGGCAACTTATCCCGTTTGTGGATATCGGCAATAACAGGCTTAACCGCCTTGACATACTGAGAAACACTGAAAGACTTCTTTGGGTCGGCCAGGTCAAGTCCCCAAAGAGGCGTGCCATCCGTCGGCCGGTCCTTGCCGGTGCCAATATCCATGCCACGATAAACTTGGCGGGAATCAGCCGAAATAATTTCCCCGTTAAACCTTTTGGCCAGACTAATACCCAACGCCGTCTTCCCCGTCCCCGTCCCTCCACAAATGGCAAACAACTTATTCATATGCTATTATAGCAATATGGCAGACCAATCTACTAAAGGCAGAACGCTTCACGAACAGGCTGAAATTGCCCGTGAGAAAGAGCAGGATTTTTTGAAAGCCTTACAACTGATCGATGAGGCTACTGTAGCCTATATAAACGACAAAGATTACCTTGGTGCTTCCGAAGCTCAAGCTTCACGTTTTATTACTCTAAACTATCTGTTTGACCAAACAAGTGATCAAGCCTATTCGCTTTTAGCTATGTCGTCAGCCAAAGTAGCTATTGAGATGGCTGAAGCCAGTCGAATTAAGGAAGCTATAGCCCTGCCATACTTCAACCTAGCTAAAGCTTATGAAGATCGTGGAGAGTACACTCAGGCCGTACCACTTTACCAAAAAGCTTGGGATGCTATAACCACCAACCCGCCCGCTACCCATAATCGCCCGGCGGTTAGGGCTGACATTTTAGCCCATAAATCATTTTCCGAATACATGGCCGGAGATAAAAGTGCGATTGAAAGATTAAAGGGGGCAATTGAGGAGTTAAAAAATGCGGATGAGCCACAATACACCAAAGACGTTTGGCTATCAGGTGCTTACATGCGCATGGCCAAAGCACTAGGCCGTGGCAACCCGGAAACCACAACCTATTTGGACCTGGCCAAAGCCGTCATTGATAAAAACCCCGAATTGAAGCTCCGCCTCGGTCAGTGGGAAAAATTAGCCAAGGAACTGGTATAATTTCTTCATGGTAGCGATCGTACTTCTTTATGGCTTGTACTCTCTCGAGAGAAAAGACTATCAGACCTATCTGGACTTTATTGCCAAAGAAATTAAAACCAAAAAGTATGACCAAGTGATTCTTTGCGGTGGTTTTACTGACCCCAAAAGACCCACCGAGTCAGAAGCTTCAACCGCTAAAGTATATTTACTCTCACAAAATCCAAGCTTCACTAGCTATGTCCTGGAAGACCAATCTGTCACTACCAACCAAAACTTAGAATTCGCCTCACGAAGAATTAACAAGGGTGACAAAATTATCGTTTACTGCGACCTCTGCCGAAAGGCCAAAGTTATTTGGATCAGTTTACATTTTCTCCTCGACTTAAAACAGGAAAAGATTTATCAACTGTTAATCGATTTTGCATATCAAAAAAACCCCCACAAAGATTTTATTTGCCAAAACATTAAAGTTATGGGTTTCGACTTTCCAAACAGATCGAAGGAAGAGTTAATGGCTCAATCAACCGCCTCCATTCTTGACGTCATGGCAACCACCAATCCGAAATTAGAAGAACTTGACGTCACTTACCGCAAAAAAGACTTCGGCTTGTCATAACAGAAACCTAAGAAACATTAAAGGAATTTAGAGGAAAATAAAAAGCTACTTTAAAACTTGTTTACGAAGCTTACTGCCTGGAGTGAAGCGGGGAAGGCGGTGGGTTTTGATGGTGACAAACTTATCGGTCCTGGGGATCTTGACCGTCTTGCCCCTCATGGAAACAACCCTGAAAGTTCCAAAGCCCGAAAGAACGACCTTTTCACCTTTGGATAAAACTCGGCCAACTTCAGACAAAAAAACTTCGACTGCCTCTTCAGCTCCACGTTTAGTCAAATGAGCTTTGCGAGCCACCAAGGCGATCAAATCTTTCTTTGTCATATAGCTTTACTTGGGATATTAATACAACCCTCGGTAAAATGCAAATTACTTGGGTGCGGTTGTCTCTGACACGCGCATTTCCCGAATCACCGTCACTTTGACTTGGCCAGCATATTCAGCTTCTTTCTCCAGTCGTTTGACAATTTCCCGAGCCATCACCGTTATCTCATCATCAGAAACCACCGTGGGGTTAACAATCACCCGCACATCCCGACCAGCTTGAAAAGCGTAGGCCTCTTGGACACCGGCAAAAGAATTGGCAATCTCCTCAATCTTGGTCATCCGCTTGACATAATTTTCGTGTGGCTCGTACCGAGCCCCCGGGCGAGAGCCGGAAATGGCATCGGCAATCCAAACCGTTACCGATTCAATCGAGGAAAAAGGCTTGTCTTCATGATGTTCTGCCACCACATTAACCACTTCCTTGGGCATGCCAAACTTCTTGGCCACGGCTACTCCGGCATCAATGTGGTTACCCTCTTCGTCACTGGCGATTTTACCGATGTCGTGCAATAAGCACCCCAAACGCACCACATCGACGTTAGCTCCAATTTCTTGGGCCACCGAAATCCCAATTTTGGTTTCTTCAATGGTATGAATGGCCAGATTTTGGCCATAAGAAGTCCTAAACCTAAAGCGACCAATTAACCTGACCAGCTCCACCGGCAAATTGAAAACTCCACACTCCTCAACAATTTTTTTACCCTCCTCCAAAAGCACGTCATCCATCTGCCCCCGCACCATCTTGACCACTTCTTCAATTCGTGTCGGTTGAATCCGGGTGTCTTTAATTAAAATCTCCAAAGCTCGCTTGGCAATTTCCCGACGAATCGCGTCAAACGAGGAAACCCGAATTTCCGAGCCTTCATCAATCTCTACCTCAACTAAGGCTTCCCGTTCAAACGCCCGAATGTTTTTGCCCCCAGCCCCAATAATCCGACCTTTGGCTTCTTCATTAGGTAAGCTCACCGAAGACAGGGTGTATTCGGGAACATAGGAGGTGGCTCCGTGCTTCATCGCGTCAGCCAGAATTTCTTTAGCCTTTTCGTTGGCCTCCAACTTAATCCGTTCTTCGGCGTTTCTAATTCTCTTGGCCATCTCTGAAGTCAACTCCTTTTGCATCTCGTCCATGAGAAGCTTTTTGGCCTCATCGGGAGTCAGCTTGGCTATTTTGGCCAATTTCTCGACGTATTCATCCTTCGTTGTCATTATGGGGAATTATACCAGAAATAGTCTCCCAACTAAACCCCCGTCTTTGCAAGAGAGTCACCAATTTTTCTGGTTCTCTTTGGACATATTTGGCCACTACTTTTTTGGCTAATTCCCGCTCGTTAAAATCACTCGCCTCCAAAGCTTCCTCAATCACCCCGCTTTTAACTCCTTTTTGTTTCAATTCATAAACCAAAAGTTTTTTACCCTTTGGTCGGAAGGTATTCCGCTGGTCTATCCACCAGGTGGCAAAAGCCAAATCGTCCATAAGATCAAGGGTCATTAACTTCTCTTTCAACTCCAAAGCTTCTTTCGTGTCCACCTTCTTTTTTCGAAGCCAAAGATCAATCTCCCTTTCACTCCGAGGTCTAATACCCACAAAACGGGCCAGTTTTTCGAACATTATTCCTCTTTTTCTTCCCCAATCTCCTTGGGCATTTCTTTGCCCGATGAGGCCATGTCGCGAATTTTCTTTTCGACTTCATCAGCCAGCTTGGGATTATCCCGCAAATACAACTTAGCGGCTTCTTTCCCCTGAGCAATGGGTTTAGCATTATAGTTAAAGAACGATCCGCTCTTGCCAATGATCCCCAACTCCACCCCCACATCCAACAGCCCTCCGTATTTGGAAATACCATCCACCTCCATAATGTCAAACTCGGCTACCCGCAGAGGGGGTGCGACCTTGTTTTTGACAATCTTGGCCCGGTGACGGGAACCAATCACCCGGTCTCCGTCTTTGATAACTTCAATCCGCCGCAAATCAATTCGGAGGGAGGAGTAAAATTTCAAGGCCAACCCACCAGGGGTGGTTTCGGGGTTGCCAAACATCACGCCAATTTTCTGCCGCAGTTGATTGGTAAAGATTAAAACCGTTTTGGACTTGGAAATAGCCCCAGTTAACTTACGCAGAGCCTGACTCATCAACCGGGCCTGCATGCCCATCACCGCATCCCCCATCTCGCCTTCCAGTTCGGCCCGAGGTACTAAAGCCGCCACCGAGTCAACTACAATCACGTCCATCGCCCCGGAACGAATCAAGGTTTCGGTAATCTCCAAAGCCTGCTCCCCCGTATCGGGCTGAGAAATCAAAAGGTCATCCAAATTAACTCCAAGAATCTCTGCCCGTTTGGGATCCAAAGCGTGCTCAGCGTCAATAAAAGCACATTGGCCACCAATTTTTTGAGCTTCAGCCACCACCGATAACGCCAGAGTGGTTTTTCCGGAAGCTTCGGGGCCATAAACTTCGGCAATGCGCCCGCGAGGAAATCCGCCCACCCCTAAAGCCAAATCGACGGCGATGGAACCGGTTGAAATAACATCAATTTTTGGCCGATCCCCGCCGGCACCCCCAAGTCGCATAATGGAACCTTTACCATAAGCTTTTTCGATTTGCTCCATGGCCAACTTGACCGCGGCCAATTTGCCGGAAAGTTCTTTCTTTTGTTCAACGGTTGCGTTCTCTTTTTTATGCTTGGCCATTGTGGATACCTTTTATAACGAAAAAAAATGATTTGCAAGAGGAGAAAAAGACAAGCTGTGTGGTAAAATACTCAAAGCGGGGAATGGTTTAGTAGTAGAATTTGCGCATGGGGTGCGCAAGGCCTGGGTGCGATTCCCAGTTCCCCGACTAACTATAGGATATAATTGAAATAGCAGGAAGATTGCTACACTTCGTTCGCAATGACACTTTATTGAGGCAGAGGCCTTTTTAACTGCAGGGAACAAAACAAAAGACACTGGATCCCCGATCAGGTCGGGGATGACACCATAGGGGAAAACTAACGTTTGGGGCTTTGTTTCTGGCGACGAGATTTGCCGCCGGTGCCGACCATCCGCCTCTGGCGGATACGAGGATCTCGGGTTAAAAGACCGGCTTTTTTGAGAGCCGTTCTAAAATCAGCCTTTACCCGAGACAGGGCTCGAGCAGTTCCTAAAACCATCGAATCCAACTGACCCATTTTTCCTCCCCCAATCACCTTAACCGTAATGTAATATTTGCCGGTCACTTCACAAACACGAAAAGGCATTAAATACTTTTCTTCCACTACCCGGCCGGGAAAATAGGCGTCAATTAATTTGCCGTTAACCGTGCTTTCCCCTTTACCGGTGTAAAGTCTAACCCGAGCCGAAGACTCTCTTCGTCTCCCTATCGCATAAACGTAATTAACTTTCTTCATTTCTTTAATTTATCACTATATGTATGATTACTGTCAACAAATACTTTTAATCTGGCAAGACGTTTGTCTTTTAAGCGGTTATCGGGCAACATCCCGTCCACCGCATGGGTAATCACTCGCTCCGGATGCTTTTCCAGCATATAGGCCACACTTTCACTTTTGAATCCCCCCGGGTAACCGGAGTGGCGAATATACTTCTTTTGGGCTACTTTGTTGCCGGTTAAAACTACTTCTTTGGCATTCACCAACACTACATAATCCCCCATATCCATATGGGTGGTATATTCCGGTTTGTGTTTACCCATCAAAAGAGTGGCCACACGGGTAGCCAGCCGGCCCACCACTTGACCCTTGGCGTCAATTAAATGCCAGTTTCGAATCACGTCTTTACTTTTTGGTTGGTATGTTTTTTGCATGTTTTTTTACCGTCTTTTTGACCGGTTTCTCTTCAGTTGTCATCCCCGACCTGATCGGGGATCCAGTGCCTTTTTTTGTATGGATTCCCGCTTCCGCGGGAATGACAATGGACTCTTTCTTGGCAGGAGTTTCCATTTCCAGCAACACCATTTCACTGTTGTCTCCCCGCCTAGCACCCAAATTGGTTTCTTTAAACTTGGTTTCCGACGCCGCCATCATCTTTTCCACTAAATCCTTTCGGTTAAAAAGGAAAGCAGAGATTTGCCTTCTGGCAGCTAGAGTATCTTTGGCAGCAATTTTTTGGTATTTGGTCAAAAACTCACGCAAAACAACCACCTTGGTTTTGGTGGTTTTGATTTTACCGGACAGCAAAAAAGCCGTTAACAATGATTTATGCATTGCATTCCTAGCTTTCCTGCTCCTCGAAAAATTTCTGCCAAAAACACCTTTTTTCATATTATTTTCTCCCGCCTTAGGCGGAAAAAACAGTGACTCAAACAAAAAAGCAAATTATCCTTCAGAAGGGAACTTGATGTTTTTTTCCATCAAGGCTGCTGAAATAATCTTAATGCTTTTTTCTCCAAGATTTCTGATTTTGGCGATGTCATCCTTTTTGGCCTTCAATAAGTCGGCTACGGTTTCATAGCCTGATCTCACCAAAGCGTTAGCCACTCTGGTTGGCAAACCGATTTCCTCAACGGAAAGCCGGTTGTTGGGATTAACTTCTTCCTTCTTCTCAGCTGGCTTAACCACAGCTTGTGGAGCCACAATCTGACTTAAGTAAGAAATTAAAATCTCACTGGCCTTTACCAGCGCGTCTTTAGGTGTAAGAGTGCCATCGGTCCAGATTTCGATGATTAACTTGTCAAAGTCGGTCACTCGTCCAACACGAGTTTCTTCGACTTTGTAGTTAACACGCAAAACCGGAGAGAAAATGGCGTCCATCGGAATAATTCCAACACCTCTCTCTTCCCGATCGGTGTGAGGTGAATACCCCACTCCGGAAGCCACTTTCATTTGGGCTTCCAATTTGGCACCTTTGTTTAGGTTAGCCAAAACCAAATCCGGATTAACCACCTCCAAGGTCGCCGGCAACTTAATATCCCCCGCTATCACAACAGCCGGACCCTTAACGGAAATCTTGCCGATCTCTGTACCATCAATTTCGTTTTTACCTTTTTTGATAAAACGAACGTTTTTGAGGTTTAAGACGAGCTCGACCACGTCTTCTTTCATTCCTGAAAGGGTGGAGAATTGGTGTTTCACGCCGTCAATTTCCAAGGAGGTAATAGCAAAACCCTTGAGACTTCTCAGGAGTACCCTCCGTAAAGAATTCCCAAGCGTATGGCCATAACCTTGCTCCAGGGGAGAAATGGCGTACTTGCCATACCCGCCAAGAGCCTCAATTTCTTGGATTTCAAAAATTTTGTTGTCAGTTAATGTTTGAGTCACTATTTTTCACCTCCTTGATCTTTACACAAAGGTGGATTTTACCACACCTTTGGGCTTTTTGGCTACCCTATCTTGAGTAGAATTCAATTATGTCCTGCACCGAAATAGGTTCGATCACGTCTGCCATCTGGGGTAGCTTTTCTACCTTACCCGAAACCCCATCCCGTACCAACCAAGCTGGAGGGGTGTAACTTTTGTTGTTGATCGACACTTTAACTGAGGGAGCCTCTGTCATTTTGGAAGCCAGCTGAATCACGTCCCCCACCAAAATCTGATATGAAGGAATCGTCACTCTTTTACCGTTAACGTTGACATGGCCATGGCCAACCAGTTGTCTGGCGGCCGGTCGGCTGGAGGCCAAACCAAGACGGTAAACCACATTGTCCAAACGTCTCTCCAGCATTGACAATAAGGCGTCTCCGGTATTACCCTTGGCGACCAAGGCCAGTTTGGCATATTTTACAAACTGTCGCTCCATCATGCCATACATTCTCTTGACCTTCTGCTTCTCCCGCAATTGCCGGCCATATTGGGACGGTCCCCGTCTCATCACTGTCCCGTGCATTCCCGGGATAACATTCAACCTGGTCAATTTGCCACCGGCTCCAAAAAGGTCTACACCCTCTCGGCGTGACAAACGATCTTTTGGTCCTGTATATCTTGCCATAATTTAATTCCAAATATCTACAAATTGCCAATAAATACCAATTCCCAATTGGGCATTTGTACTTATTTGTTTATTAGTGTTCATTGGTATTTATTAAACCCTGCGTTTTTTCTTTGGTCTTGGTCCGTTGTGTGGAAAAGGCGTCACGTCAGAAATTGCCCGCACTCGAAGACCAACGGCCTTGATGGCTCTCAAACCGGCGTCCCGTCCGGCCCCAGGGCCCTTGATAAAAACAGAGACTTCCGACAAACCGTGTTTCTCTTGGGCTTCTCTGACCGCCTTTTCCACTGCCGTGGTGGCTGCAAAAGGGGTCGCTTTCCGCGTTCCTTTAAAACCCGACTTACCTGAAGAACTCCAAGAGAGAACCGCGCCCTCCGTATCGGTCACCGTAGCAATAGTGTTATTGAAACTTGACTGAATGTAGATGTTACCCTCGGTTATTTGTCTTTTTGCTTTTGCCATATATTACTTTTGTGCCGTTGTTGTTGTCGGTTGTTTAGCCAACATTTCTTTTTTGAAAGCTCCAATAGTCTTCCGCTTACCCCTCTTGGTCCGAGCATTAGACTTCGTTCTCTGCCCTCGTACCGGCAAAGAATGGGCGTGCCGATAACCTCGATAGGTACCGATCTGTCTTAAACGAGCAATGTTACCACGAACCGTACGGATTAAATCTCCCTCAACCGGAAATTTTTCGACTTCCGCCGTCAACTTAACCACATCGTCCTGGGACAAATCAGCCACTCTTTTACCAATATCAACTTTAACATCGGCTACAATCTTTTTGGCCCGAGTCCAACCAATACCCTTAATATTGGTCAAGGCATAGGTTACCTTCCATTTGTCGTTTAAGTCAATGCCGGCTATACGTATCATATTTTTCTAAATTAACCCTGTCTTTGTTTATGGCGAGGGTTCTTGCAAATCACAAAAAGCACCCCCTGTCGTTTGACAATCTTACAGCTTTTACACCTTGGTTTAATGGACGACTGTACTTTCATAATTGTTAAATTAAATTATGCTTTGTTGTATTTGTAAATTATCCGGCCCCTGTTCTGGTCGTAGGGTGTCATTTCCACCGACACCTTATCCCCGGGAAAGATCCTGACATAGGCCTTGCGCATTTTGCCTTTCAGGGTAGCTAAAACCACCTTTCCATCTTCAAACTGCACCTTAAACATTGTATTGGGCAGTGCTTCTAACACCATCCCCGCAAAAGCCTGATAATTCTGATTAGCCATACTTAGTAAGTAGTTAGTACCCGAGGTTTCCCTCCCCCAACCACTACTGTCTCCTCAAAAAGCCCTGATATTTTACCATCACGAGTTGTGATTGTCCATCCATCAAAAGCTTGCACCAAATCCGGTTTCCCGGCTGTATACATCACTTCAATAGCCAGACTCATACCGTTTTCCAAAAGGAGGCTTTTGTCCCGGTCACCAATGGCCAAACAGGGAATCATCGGCTCCTCATGCAGTTCTCGGCCTACCCCATGCCCCACCAAAGCTCTAACAGGACTGTAGCCTGCCATCTTGACCGTCTCTCCAATTGTCTGTGAAATATCCCAGACGCGATTACCGGCCACCGCTTGAGCTAAAGCCTTTTTCATTGCCAACTGGCCAACTTCTAAAAACTTGGCCATTTCCGGAGTGGGGTTAATGGCCACGGAAAGGGAAGAATCGGTGTGAAACCCCTGATAATAAACCCCCAAATCAATACTCACCAAGTCTCCCTCCCTAAAAACCAACTCTTCAGTGGGTATGCCGTGAACAATACCGGCGTTGACATTGATACAAGTTGCCCAATGATACTTGGGCACTTTCATAAAAGAGGGCTCAGCCCCGGCTTCGGCAATCATGGCCACGGCTTTCTCCTCCAGCTCCTGTGCCGATACACCAATTTTAACCATGCCGGCCAAGGTTTTTTTGACATCGGCCAAAATCTTCCCCCCCCGAGCCATAACAGCAATTTCTTCTGAAGTATATTTCACTTTGATATCTTTAAGGCTGTTTCCAAATCTGAAGCGATTTTCTCAATTGACTGTTCCCCGTCTACTTCCAATAAAAGTCCGTCTTTTCGAGCTAATTCCAATACCGGAATGGTGTTTTCGTGATATACGGCCAACCTTTTCCCAATAGCTATCGGGTTGTCATCTTCACGTTGGAATAGCTCTCCACCACATTCGCATTTACCCAACTCTTGGGGGGGATTAGTAATGGTGTTATAAACTTTTCCACAAACCCGACAAGTCAAACGGGAAGACAGACGACTCACCGCACTTTCATCACTTAAAGATAAATAAACCACCTTTTCCAAACTTTTCCCCTTTTGGGCCAAAAAATTTTTTAAAAGAACATATTGGTTAACTTTCCTGGGGTAGCCGTCAAAGATAACTTTGTCAAAATCATACCCATGTTTTTGCACATATTCGTCAATGTAACCCAAAGTGTCTTCGTCCGGTACAATGGCCCCTTCCTCGAGCATTTTTTTAATCTCCCCACTGGTTTTAGCCATTTCCCGCAATATTTCACCGGAGGAAATGTGCACATAACCGATTTTTTCAGCCAAAATATCGGCTTGTGTGCCTTTGCCTGAACCCTGTGGACCTAAAAAAGTGTAACTCATGTCAATATTCTATTCCTTGTCATTCCCGACCTGATCGGGAATCTATACAAATGGCAAAGCCACCCCTTCGGGGCAACACTCTGGACCCCGGATCAGGTCCGGGGTGACAGCCGGTTAAAATCCCAGAGAACTGTATTTTTTGGTCACCAACTGCGATTCAATATCCCGCACCAGCTCCAAAACAACCGAAACAACAATCAAAACCCCCGTTCCCCCAATGGCCAACTGGGTCGTACCAACAACATTTTGAAAGACCGACGGCAAGATGGCTACCAAGCCCAAAAACACCGCCCCGGCCAAAGTAACCCGATTTAAAATCCAACTCAAGTAATGAACCGTTTGCGATCCGGGCCTAATTCCCGGCACAAAACCACCGCTTTTTTGCAAGTTTTCGGCCAGTTTTTCGGGGTTGAAAACCACCGAAGTGTAAAAGTAGGTAAAACCAACCACTAAAACAAAATAAAGAACATTATAAACCACCGATCCGGGACTCAAAAATCGGGAAATGGAGGAGGCCACGGCTGACAATTGAGAGTTACCGGAGGTGGATAAAAAAGATGTTAGAAAAGACGGCAAAAGAATTAAAGAAACGGCAAAAATAATCGGAATTACTCCGGCTTGATTTAGGCGTAGGGGGATAAAGGACGAAGTCTGACTCATCTTGCTACGGACCCGAGAGTAAACAATGGGGATTTGACGCACTGCCTCATTCATCAAAACAATCACCCCAATCACCAATAAAGCCAAGCCCCCAATAATAGCCATCTTCATCACGTCTTCCTGTCTAATTGTCTGAAGTGATTGGCCAAAAGTTACCGGAATGCGGGAAACGATACCCGAAAAAATCAGAAATGACACACCGTTGCCAATACCATACTGAGTGATAATTTCCCCAAGCCACAAAGAAATCATTGATCCGGCCGTCATGGTCAAAACCAAAGCCAAGAGATTTAAAAGGGACAGCCTTTCTGCCAGGATGTTTTGATTGACCAATAAAGAATAGACGGCAAAAGATTGAAAAATGGCCACCGGAATGGAAATCAGGCGTGAATACTGGTTAATTTTTTCCTGACCATACTCACCTTCTTTGGACAAAGCCTCCAATTGCGGAACAACGTAGGTTAAAAGCTGCATGACAATGGAAGCGTTGATGTACGGGTTTAAGCCCAAAGCCAAAATAGAAAAATTGGCCAAGGTACCCCCGGAGAAAACGTCCAACAGAGACAAAATCGGGCTTTGAACAAAAAAGCGACGGATGGATTCGAGATCCACTCCGGCAGCCGGAATGTGGGAAATAAAACGGTAGAAGGCTAAAACTAAAAGCGTGATCACCACCTTGCGTCTGATATCGGGGGACTTAACCAGACGACGGTAAAAATCAATAATTTTTGCCAGCATATGCTGTCTTTTTGTTTTTTCGGGTTTTAAACTTTCCCTTTCCGCGTAATAATGGCAGGCGTTTGAAGAAGGATTTTTTGACTTTGTACCCCTCAAACAAAATGTTCACGCTTCCTCTGGCTTTCTGGCCTTTCTGTCCACGACCGGAAGTGTGCCCTCCTTTGCCCGAGCCATATCCACGACCCAATCGTTTACCTGTACCCACCACAACCTTTTCCAATTTGATCTTCATACTGATCTCCTTTCGGCAATTTCGGCCACTTTCTTTAAGGCTTCAAAGGTGGCATAAACGTTACTGGCTTTATTTTTAGTCCCCAGGATTTTCCCAACGGCATCCCGAATTCCGGCAGCATCCAAAACCACCCGCATTGGCCCACCGGCAATAATTCCGGACCCCGGAGGGGCCGGCTTAAGCATAACTCGGGCTGCTGAAAATTTACAAATGACCGAATGGGGGATCGTTGACCCGGACAATGGCACATTAAAAAGCTTTCGCTTGGCGGCTGAAATAGACTTGTTGACGGCACTTCGGACATCTTTAGCTTTCGACAAGCCCAAGCCCACCCGACCTTTCCGATCACCAATAACCACCAAGGCCGAAAAACGGATTTGGTTACCGCCTTTGGTTTTTTTAGATATCCGCTTGATTTCAATCACGGTCTCGGAAAACTCTTTGGGTTCCTGTTGGTAATAATTGCTCATATTTGTAGGCCTCCCTCTCGCAAACCCTCTACAGCTACTTTAACTTTACCGTGGTATTGGTTTTTGCCTTTGACAAAGGTGGCTGATTTAGTTTTTTGAGCCACCAAACTTTCAGCCAAAGTTTTGCCAATCTTTTTGGCCCCTTCAAGATTATCCTTAATTTCTCCACCAGTCATACCGGAAGCCAACACCTTACCCGACGGGTCAATCGCCTGCAAGTAAAAGCGCTTGTTTGACTTATTAACCAAAATTCTGACTTTTCCACTTGGTGTCATCCCCGACCTGATCGGGGATCCAGTGTTTTGCCCCGAAGGGGTGGCTTTGCCATTTGTATGGATTCCCGCCTTCGCGGGAATGACATGGATATTTTCTTTACTTTTTTTCATAGTTGTAATTTCTAGGCGGCTGTCTTGGCAGCCTTACCGGCCTTTCGTCTAATCACTTCACCAACATACATCACACCTTTCCCCTTGTAAGGCTCGGCCGGTTTGACCTTACGAACATTGGCAGCCGTTTGGCCCACCAGCCCCCGATCAATACCGGAAACCGTCACCACCATTTTCTCGGTTTTGAAAGTCACCCCGGCTGGGGGGACAATCTTGACGGGGTGGGAAAAACCCAAGGTCATCACCAACTCACCCGCTCCACCAACCTCAACCCTAAAGCCGGTTCCCACCACTTCCAGTTGTTTGGTATACCCATCCACCACCCCCACGGCAGCGTTAGCCAGGAGGGCTCTGGTAGTGCCATACAGAGGGTCAAGAACAGGACCTTTGTCATTACTCAAGGTCAGTACATCACCCTCAATTTTCAAAGACAAACCCTTCGGCAAGCTCAGGGCAAGCTCGCCCTTTGGACCCTTAAACACAACCTGGCTATCGGCCTGGGTAGCGACAACTCCATCTTTTAATGTAATCGGTAATCTGCCTATTCTACTCATGATAGTTCTACTAATAACTCTCCACCCAAATTAGCCTTATAGGTTTCTTTTTGGGTCAACACCCCTTTATTGGTCGAGATAACATAATCAAATGGACCCCTCAAAGCTCGCAACTCCAAATTATCTTTGTAAACTCTAAAACCCGGTCGGGAAATGACCTTTAGGCCATCCAAAAAGTAAGATTTGTTCTTTCTGGTTAACTTGGCTGAAATAATCGCCCCGTCTTTTTTAAGGTCAGTCAGATAACCCAGCTTCATAATTGATTTAAAAACAGAAAAAATCAGCTTGGTGTAAGGCACCACAAATTCATCGTTGCCGGCAATCTTGGCATTCTTCATTCGAATTAAAGCGTCACCTAAAGGATAATTCATATCTACCAACTGGCCTTTCTAACTCCGGCGATATTGCCTTTTAAGGCTTCCTTGCGGAAGCATAAGCGACAAACACCGAATTTTCTCATAAAACCCCTGGGTCGTCCACAAAGAGCACAACGGTTGCGGTACCTGACATTAAAAGGCAATTTTCGGTGTTCTCGTTGTTCTTTAGCTGTTGTTGCCATACTTATACTTTCTTTTCAAAAGGGAAACCAATCAGTTCTAAAAGTCTCTTTTTGGCATCTTTTTTGTTGGAAGTCATTACCAAAGTCATCTCAAAACCAAAAGGTCGACTGACACGAGTCATGTCAATGTCCGGAAAAAGGGTGTGTTCGGGGAAAGCCACCGTGTAATTACCCACCGTGTCAAAACTCTTGAGTGCCAAACCTCTAAAATCCCTGATTCTTGGGAAAACAATAGCCGTAACTTTTTGGAGGAAATTATACATCTTGTGACCCCTTAAGGTGACTCTTAAACCTACGTCCATTCCCTTCCGAACCGAGAAGCTGGAAACAGACACCCGAGCCTTTCTGACCTGGGGTTTTTGACCGGCAATAATCCCAAAATCGCGAATTATCTCCGCCATTCTCTCTTTGGATTTGACCGCCTCACCCACGCCGGAGTTTAAAACAATCTTTTGAAATTTCGGCACGGCGTTAATGTTTTTTAGACCAAACTCCGACATCAAAACCGGCACGATTTCTTTTTGATAATGTGTAAACAAATCAGTTGTTTTCATATATTTATTTTTTTGTTTTCTTTAAATCTAATTCTCTTTGGCATTTTTGGCATTTTCGTACGTATTTCTCACCCACTTTGGTGAAATTTACCCGTGTCGCTTTTTTACAGTTTGGGCAAATTACCGCCACTTTACCCACCGCCAGGGGCTTGGGTAAGTCATAGATACCACTCTTTTGTCCCTGACTACCCTTCATGTGACGCTTTTGAACATTCACGTCGGTAACCAACACTTTGCCTTCTTTGGCAAAAAAGACTTCTACCACACCTTCGCGACCCTTGTCTTTACCGGACAAAACCTTAATCTTGTCACCTTTGATAATTTTTTGCATATTCAGTTTTTATACAACCTCCCGAGCCAGAGAGGCAATTTTCGTGTACCCTATTTCTTTGATTTCCCGAGCAATGGGCCCCAAAATCCGGGTTCCCCGGGGCATACCCTGTTTGTCGATAACCACACCGGCGTTGTCGTCAAAACGAACATAAGTGCCGTCCTTTCTCCTAATCGGGTTCTTGGTTCTGACAATCAAAACCTTGACCTTTTCCCGATCAGTCACAATACCATTTGGGTCAGCTCCATGAACCACACAGTTCACAACATCTCCCACTTTGGCCGTCTTGCCAATCTTGGCCGAAATACCAAAAACCATCAAGGCCTTGGCACCTGAATTATCAGCCGGAACCATAACAGATCTTAGTTGTACCATATTTTTAAATTATTTAACCTTGTTGGGAACAATCTTCCACTTTTTCGTCTTTGAGTAAGGCTTCGAAGGCACAAAAGTTACCAAATCTCCCACCTTAACCCCAATCTCATCGTGTACCTGATACTTCTTGACCCGCTTAATCCTTTTCTTGTAAACCGGGTGTTCCACAAAGCGGGTGTTTTCCACCACAGCCGTTTTTTTGTTGACTACCGACAAAACTTTACCTTTTAGGACTTTTAGGCCAACTGAGACTTTCATAGGTTGCTCCTTTCGCTGATTATACCAAGAATTCGGGCAATATTCTTCCTGTTTTTGGCAATTGCTGACGTGTCCTTTATCTTCCCTACCACTGCCCCGGCTTTCATTTTCCAAGTTTCCACCTGGAGTTTTTTGGCCCCAGCCTTTAATTCGGCTGTTTCTTTGGTTTTGTAATCGACTTTCTTAGTTTTCATTTTTTTTGATTTAATCTTTCTTGACCATTCTTGTTTTAAACGGCAACTTAGCTCCCGCCCGGGCAAAGGCCGTAGTTACGACCGATTCGGGAATACCGGCTACTTCAAATAAAACCTTGCCCCGGCGAATCACGGCCACATACCGATCAATTTCTCCTTTGCCACGACCCATTCTCATACCCGCCGGTCGACCGGTGACTGGCTTATCTGGGAAAACTCTGACCCAAACCTTTCCCCCTTTTTTAACAAAGTGAGTAATAGCTCGCCTGGCCGCTTCAATTTGCTTGGCCGCCAACCAGGCATTTTCCAAGGCCTTCAAGCCATACTCACCAAAAGACACCTCCACCCCGCGGGTAGCCATGCCCATTCTTCGACCCCGAAAATCTTTTCTGTATGTCCTTCTTTTTGGTTGCAACATGGTTCAATTACAAATTCCCAATTGGGTATTTGTATTTATTGGTATTTATTTGTTTATTGGTGTTCATCGATATTTATTCTTTCTTTTTGTGCACGTAAACCTTTACTCCTACGTATCCTCGTTTCAGAGAGGCTGGAGCCTCGGCATAATCAATCGTTTCCCGCAAAGTTTGGGTGGGAACTGAGCCCATGTGATATTTTTCCACCCGAGAGATTTCTGCCCCGCCAATTCGCCCGGCCAAAACAATTTTGATTCCCTGGGCTCCGGATTGAATAGCCCGCTCCATAACCTTGGTCACCACCCGGCGTTGAGGAATTCGTTTCTCCAAATCCATGATCACCCGATCCAAAATAATCTTGGCCGAGGTGTCAGGACTTTTAATTTCGTTAATCTGGAAATCAACCTTTATTCCCAATTTTCCGGCTTTTTTAGCCCAGATGGCTAACACAACCTGCTTTTTAAGGTCTTCCAGTCCGCTTCCGCCCCGGCCAATGACCAAACCCGGTCGGGAAACAGAGATAATAATCTTGATCATTTTTGGTAAGCGTTCAATATCAATCGATTCCAAACCGGCCATGGCCAGTTTTTGGGAAATAACTCGTCTAATCTTGATGTCTTCCAAAAAATTCTCTTTGAACAAACCTCTTTCGGCAAACCAACGTGACCTCCAAGGAAGAAAATAGCCGGTTCTGAAACCTGTCGGATTAACTTTTTGTCCCATATATTTTCAAAATAAAAATGCTAAAAAACTAAATGCTAAATTATTTCGCCTTTCTAATCTTTTTCACTTTTCCAGTATCTTCTTTTTTCTGATTTATCTTTTTATCATTTGCCTTTTTAGCATTACCTGTTTCCAAGACGATTGTGAGATGACTCATTTTCTTAACAATAGCGTGCCAACGACCTCGGGAAACAGCCATACCCCGTTTAAGCCTTGGTCCTTCACCTACTTGGATGCTGGCAAATTTTAGACCTTTTTCGTCAGCCCCTTTGACTTTGGCGTTGGCGATGGCCGCCGCAATCGTTTTCCCAAGCACCTCACTCGCAGCTTTGGTAATCAAACCCAATTTTTCAGCAGCTTCAGTCGGTGTCATTTTTTTGATCGCAAAAACCAAGCGCCTGAGTTTGGTTGGCGACATCCGAATGTACTTTTGAGAATGTGTATATTGCATAAATAAAAGTTATGTTTTATCCAATGTTCTCTTGACAACTTGTCCGTGTCCTCTGAAAGTGCGTGAGGGGGCAAACTCACCCAAGCGGTGACCCACCATATCCTCAGTCACAAACAAATCGATAAAATACTTGCCGTTGTGAATTTTGAAGTATTTATTGACAAAGTCCGGCGCAATCTGACTCCGACGGCTCCAGGTTTTGATCGGGGTGGCTTTGTCGGCACCCAATCCTTTGGCCAACTTGACCAACAAACGTTCATCGACATACGGCCCTTTTTTGCTACTTCTGCTCATTTTTTAGATCCCTTTCTGTGACTAACAATTATCCTGTTAGAATACCTTTTCTTGTTGCGGGTCTTCCCGACAGCCGGTTTACCCCAAGGGGTCTTGGGATACTTTAATCCCACCGAGCTTCTGCCTTCTCCCCCTCCGTGAGGGTGAGCGTTAGGATGCATGGCCACACCCCGAACGGTAGGCCGCACTCCCATTCTTCTCATGGTACCGGCTTTTCCGATTCTGGTCTTTTTGGCTTCCGGATTTCCAATCTGACCAATCGTCGCCAAAGATCTGGCGTTAAACCGTCTGGTCTCACCGGATGACATTTTAACCAATATGTGATCTTTTTCAACGCCGAAAACTACTGCGAAGGATCCGGCCGACCGAATAATCTGTCCACCCTTTCCGGGAACAATCTCTATATTATGAATCTGTGTTCCCACCGGAATCTTATTTAGAGGTAAAGCGTTGCCAATTTCCAAAGGTGCGTCGGTCGAGGTAATCACTTTGGCCCCAACCGTTAAACCAAGCGGGGCTAAAATATAGCGCTTCTCGCCATCGGCAAAATAGACCAGGGCGATACTTGCTTTCCGATTAGGATCTTTCTCAATCGTCATTACCTTGCCCCAAACATCTACCTTATCCCGTTTAAAATCCACCAGACGGAAATATCGCTTGACCCGTCCACCTTGGTGTCTGACAGTCACCTTCCCGGACGAGTTTCGACCGGACTGTTTTTTTAAAATTCTTTTTAAGTGTTTCATGTCTACTTGGTTTTAGCTTCAAACAAATCAATCACTCCTTTTTTCAAAGTGACAAAAGCCTTTTTGAAGCCCTTCCTGGTTACTTTCTTGCCATAAGCATTGCGCTTGGCTTGGGTTTTATAATTGGTGGTTTTGACTTCCCCAACTTCTACCCCAAAAACTTCGGCTACCATTCTTTTGATTTTAGCCTTGTTGAAAATCAAGGGAAAAGCAAAAGTGTAAACACCTTTTTTGGCGTCGTTAATGCTTCGTTCGGTATAAATCGGTTTCATTTTTTGATTGTTTTCTTTTCTTTTATAGCTTTGCCCAAGTCGGCATCCAGAATTACCAGGTCCGACTTGTAAATGTCCAACGGGCTAACTTGGACAAAAGGCATGACTTTGATATTCTCCAAGTTTCGGAAGTAAAGAGTCTGTTTTTGGTTGTCCAAAGAAAGCAAAAGAAGGCCTTTGACAAAAGGGGTCGCCTTTTGTATCCGGGAACAAAGAGTGGCTGCCTCTTTGGTCTTTTTGATATCGGCAATCGACAGACTAACAACCCTATCCTGTTTTTTGGCCAAATACATTACTCCACCCAAAATCAATTTCTTCGTTTTCCCAATCACCTTGAGTGTTCTCTGCACTCCTTTTGGTCCATGAGCAATACCGCCACCCACAAAAATCGGAGCCGATTTAGCTCCGTGCCTGGCACCGCCGGTGCCTTTCTGTTTGTAAATTTTGCGGGTTGAGATGTTGACTTCGCCCCGAGTTTTAACGGTTGCTAAATGAGGATGGATTCTGGCTTCATAAACCCTCAAGGCTACCGACAACAAGCTGGGTTTGACCTCCACGGCAGGAATGTCAAAATTTTTCTGAGTTATCTTGCCACTTGAATGATAAGTTGTGATATTCATATTTTTTTAACTTTAGCTATTTCCACAACTGTTCCGGTGTGACCGGGGATGGCACCTTTGACAAACAAAGTTTTACCTTCATCTTCAACGGCCACGACTTTTAAGTTTTTGACGTAAACTTTCTCCCCACCCATTCGGCCACCCATTTTTTTACCTTTGTAAACCCGACCAGGGGTAGTCGTTTGACCAATAGATCCGGGGGCTCTTTCTCGGTCGGACTGACCGTGAGTTTTTGGCCCGCCATGAAAACCCCATTTGCGAACCACACCAGCCCAACCTTTACCTTTGGATACAGCCCTAACTTCCAACATATCACCCACCACAATGGCTTCCTTGGCCGGTTCTTGGATTTCTCGAATGAAACGGAAAGTGAAGTTGTCGGTGATGAAATTTTTGAGTTGGCCCAAGAGAGGCTGATTGAGTCTTTTGGTAGATCGGCGACCAAAGCCCACCACACTGGTGGTATAGCCATCCTTCTCCACACTCTTGGTTCTTAAAATTTCATAAGGCATTAAGTCCACCTTGGTCACGGGCACACGGATGTCACCCTCCAAGTACAAGGCACTCATTCGACCCTTTTTGCCAAAAAACACAGCTTGCATATTCAATTCAACTTACGTTTCACAAAAAAGACGCCCAAGACGGCGTCCCAAAGACTCGTCCTGAAGCTAAACCCGTGGTTTGACGGATTGAACCATTTCCATTTCCACGATATGGGGATTATAGCACACTACATCTTAATTTCAATGGAGACACCGGCGGGGAGATCGATATTGGAGAGGCTGTCAATCGTTCGGGTAGAGGGGTTGATGATATCCAACAGACGCTTGTGTTCCAGCATTTCATAGTGTTCCTGAGCATCCTTGTCGGTAAAGGGGGATTCTTTGACACAAAACAAACTTCTCTTGGTGGGTAAGGGGATAGGACCTATTACTTTAGCTCCGGTGGCCATCGCCGTATCGATGATTTTGGCCACGGCGTCGTCGATCACTCGGTGATCAAAACTCTTCAGTTTCA
>DAIPJT010000028.1:0-6500 GCA_036770125.1 Patescibacteria group bacterium | reverse complement strand
ATATGAAAAAACAAAAAACACCTTTTTTGGTCAAATTTGCCATTTTAACTACAGTCACCGTTGTTGTCTCAGTCGTCTTGCAAATAATGATCACTTTGAGAAAAACACCCGATATTGAAATCTCACCGGAAACTACCCAACCGTTTGAATTTTCCGTTGACGAACAGTTTATTATGGATTACCAAAATCGTCCGGGGCTATGAAAATTATATGAAGAAACGACTGACCATCCCATCGATCCTTGGTATTTTAATTTTAATTGTCGCTGTTACCGGTGCCGTTTATTTAGTCCAAAGGCAGCAACAACTTGCCTCTCGTGCAAATGTTGAAGCTGTTCCTCAAAACGTCAAGGTTACCAATAACAACAACACCGGCTTCACGGTTACCTGGATGACTAAGGTCAAGTCCACCGGAGTGATCACTGTTTCCGGTCCAGACAGTGAAAACCTGACCTTTATTGACAGTATCGGTAGTTCGTACGTTCACAGTGCTGATGCTTCGGGTCTAACTCCCAACACGACCTATTCTGTTTTTGGATCTACCCAAGCCCAAACAACCGGCAATCCGACAACCTCAACCGACACTTCTTCGGGCTCGGTCTTTACCGCAGCCGGAACACCGGCAAAAAAAACCCTGGTTTTCTGGGAAGCTCCCGGCATAACCACTCTGTCTACGGTTACTTCTGATGAGGGCAATTACGTAATCCCCATTGGGGTGGCACCGGATGACACCCTGGTCACCTTAACCGCTCAAGCCGGACCCGAAGGCGTATCCCGAGCCGAAATTTATTATCGAGCCGTCAAAAATCTTCCACCCATGGTTTTGGGGCAAATTCACGATTTCAAAAATTTAACGGGGGATGAGGTCGCCGACAACAGCGTGCCTGAAGCTGATCTTCAAGCCCCGGTTCCTACCCCAGAAACTTCGGTCGCCCCCGAAACTATCTTGAGTTTGAATAGTTTTATCGCTGATGAAAGCTTAAACCAAACCACCACCACGGTAACCTTGGACAGTTTGGCTGAGGGGGAAACTGTTTCAGCCACCAGGCCGGAGTTTTTTGGCACAGCCCCGGTTAAAACTGAAATTACACTTACTTTGGAATCGGAAATGCAAACCGACAACATTACGGCCGGCTCAAGCGGTAAATGGAGCTGGAGTCCGGACAAGACCATTGCCGAGGGACCCCATAAAATCACCCTCTCCTGGAAGGACACCAATGGTATTTTAAAAACCATCACCCGGAACTTTGTCGTTTCAGCCGCTGAACAAAATCCCGGGTTTATTTCAACCCCATCGGCCAGTTTGTCACCCGAACCGGATGCCACTCTACCCCCACAACCGGAATCGGGAGTTGGCACACCGTTTATTCTCTTGTTGGGAGCATCAATTGCACTTATAGTCAGTGGAGGATACCTATATAAATTAACCAATTACCAATAAATACAAATAAACAAATGACAAATAACGAATGTACTGGTATTGGTGTCATCCCGTGCTTGCCTGCCCGCCGTATTGGAGGGACACGGGATCCAGGTTTTTTTCCGAAAGGACAGTATTTGTATAGATTCCCGATCAGGTCGGGAATGACATAGAATATGCAAAAAAGACTGCTCGGTTTATTATCAATTTTCTTTATTCTAACCGCCACCTCCGCCGGTCTCGTCCTCGTCCGCCAATCCCAAAACCTCTCTGAAAAGGCAGTTGCTCCAACTTGTAATAAAAACACTCATGGAAGCTGTGGCCCAACTGCAGGATGTGATGCCGGAAAAAAATGTGTCTGTTCCGGGGGTAATGACTGTTCCTGTGAAAGCGACCTATCGTGTTCTGTTTGCACACAATGTGTCAACAAAAAATGTGTTGGGTGGGATCCAAATGGTCAAAAACCACCAGATAGTGTTTGTAAATGCGAGAAATGTGTTAATAAAAAGTGTGTAGCCTGGGACCCAAGAGCACCCAGTCCGTCTAACTGGAAACCGACAGGGGACAAACAGTGTGGGGGTGGGGGAGGTGGAGGTGGGGGAGACGGGGATGAAGATGAAGCCACGCCAACTCCTGCTCCAAAATGCAATAATACTAACGTCAACCCGGCTAAATTAAGTCCGGGCAGTGCGGGCACTTTGAAAATCTTTGGCACCACTTTTCGCGGAGGCAGTGTTACCTACCGCTTTGCTTTAAAATTAAACAGCACCACCTGCAGTAAAACTGAAGCTGACAAGGTGATAGAGGCCAAATTTACCGAAGGAGAGGTGACCGAAGTGGATACCGAACTGGCTCTCACGGCCTCAGACAAAGTTTGTCTTTTTATAACTTATAAAGTGGGGACTCAGGAAAGAACCGCCCGGGGCTGGATTGCTCCAAATGCTGAAAATAAATGTACTAAAAATAACAGCTCACCTAAAGATTTGACTCCGGTAATTGAAGCGGCCGGAAATCCTTTTGCCAAACAGTGTTGGGAAATTGATATGGAAGAATGTAAATTCAATAGTATGGGGTTGGCTTTTACTGTTGGTGAAGGCGGGGCTGGCCCAAGCCCAAGTCCTTCGGGAACACCTGACCCCAATGTCACCGGTTTAAAAGTCCGTTTCCAGGGGATCACTCAAAAACGAGCCGATCAAAAAGTCAGTGTTTCTTTTGGTACTACTTGGTCGGAAACCGATTTAAATATCAGCAATGACGAGAGTGGTGTTTACACCATTCCCGTTAGCGGAGTGCCGACCGGTACCTATAATGTTCGCGTCAAAGGCCACTCCCACCTGCAAAAACTCTTCTCCAATTTAGTGTACAATGGTGTTGGAGCCAATCTGTCCACCTCGGAAAGCCTGCAAATGCGGGCCGGAGATGTGACGGATGACAACACTATTACTATTGAAGACATTGCTCAAGTTTCCAGTTTTTACACTGATTTTTCAGTAACTGTAGACGGGGGCAATTCAAAGATGGTGGCTAGTGATATCAACAAAGATCAAATTATCTCTATTCAGGATTTGGCTTTAATTGCCATTAACTGGAGTGATTTGACAATTAAAGGTGATCAATAGCACCTGTGTCATCCCGCACTTGATGCGGGATCCAGAGGTTATTTGTATAGATTCCCGATCAGGTCGGGAATGACAGGTGGGCGGTCGGGAATGACAAAAAAATGAATGATAAAAAATAAAAAAATATTTTTTTCCTTGATTGCTGTTTTTTTTATTCTTGTTTTTACCGGAATGGGTTTTTATTTCTACCGGGTAAGGCGGGAGGTCAAACAAAATCTTGTATCCAGCGCTCAAACGAAAATTTCCATTGTAAACACAGACAATGCCGTCAAGCTATATCTGTCTAATAACCAGGTGGACAAGAAACCCGCCATTTCAGCCTTTCAGATTCATCTAAAAACTACCCTGGCGCCGGATGAGTATGAATTAAAAATCAACCCAATTCTGCAAAACCAAAATTGGACTTTTCCTCTGGTCAAAAAGGAAACCGGTGAGTTAAAAGTTTCCGGATTTAGAATGGGCAGTACGCCATACGAAATAACCGACAGCGGTATTTTATTTTTCACCCTTGTTCCAAAAACCACCAAGGATGCCGGTGTCGAAATTATCAGAAAAAACACTCTTTTTTATGACAGTAATGCTCAACCAACAATTTCGTATACCGTTGTAAATTATTAATTTTTAAAAACATGGAAGGTGGTCTGGTCGCTGTCAGCAAAAACAAAAAACCAAAAAAGAAACTGATTATTTTTGGCTTGATTGCCCTTTTGATCATCGTTGCCGGGGCAACAGCTGGAATTATTCTAACCAGACAGCAACAATTAATCGAGCAGGAAGCTTCAGTCCCCTCGGGTACGGCCAAGGTCACTTTAACACCCGACACCAAAACTATAGCCGTGGGGGAATCGTTTCAGACCAAAGTTTACTTTGACACGGCCGGCACTAAAATTTCGGCCATTAGCGTCCAGTTGGAATACCCTTTTACCAGTGACACGCCACCCATTGTGGTGGAAAATATCACCATCAACCCAACCCTAGCCACCGACTCGATGTGGGACTTACCAATCAAAAACACTTCTACCGTCGACGATACGGTTTTAATTAAAATTGCCGGTTTTTCCAGCTCAATTGAGGGCTACTCCACTGCCGGTCAGATGGAATTGGCCACCATCACCTTCAAGGGAGCATCAGCCGGAAGTGTTTTGGTTTCCTTTAACGCCACTGAAAGCAAGGTCACCCAAAAAACCGACGGGGCGGATATTTTGATGGTGCCTCAAGGCAATGGTTCCTACACCGTCACGGGAAGTCAAGCCACTGCCACACCTAGCCCAACCCCAAGCCCGACGGGCTCCCCTTCGGCGACGGGCTCACCCACAGGTACGCCCATGCCGGTGCCGGTTACCGGTTCAAACACTTCCACTACTATCCTAATTTCTGCCGGAGTTATTTTGGGGTTATTATCCACCGTTCTTTTTGCGCTTTAGTAGGGTATGGGAAAAATCAAAAAAGTTGTTTTTGCCTCCCTGGGACTTTTGGTTTTAGTTGGCGGTGTTTTGGCCGGTACTTTTCTTATTGGTAAAAACCAGGATTTCCGTGAGCGGGCTGCCGGAGTTCCTGGTAAAACCTGTAGTGAGATTGCCTTCTCCGACGACTTCAATTCCAAGTCCCTTGACCCAAAATATTGGGGCATAACTCTTAAACCCACTCCAAATACGATAACTCTGTCAAACGGCCAACTAACCCTTCTTTTAAAACAAGCCAATAAAGACTATCTCGTTACAAATGACGGGGTCAGTCTAAAAGACTTTATCAAAGGAAACTTCCAAGCAAGCACCAATTTCCGTGGTGTTTTTCCCGAAAACAAAAAATACGGCTTTACAGGCATTGAAGTTAGGAATCAGTCGGGAAAAACTGGCGCCGGTGTGGCTTTGGTAAGAAATGGCACGAATTATCAACTGGCAACCTATCAATGGACAAACAATTCAAACAACATTCCCCAGTACAACTTCTTAAAGACAGCTATTTCGGGAACTTTTCAAAACGTAAAAATTGAAAGGAGGGGCTTAAACATTTCTTTCTATTGGCAAAACGGAAACCAGTGGGAAAAACTTGCCTCAACTCAGGACATTGGTCTGGTAAGCAAACCTTTGCAAATCATACTTGGAATCGCCACAGCCACGCCCGATAAACCGGCACCGGTAAGTGGTATTTTTGACAATTTTTCCCTGAATTGTCTTTAAAAACCTATCTCCACGAGGAAAACCAGTAGTAGCTTTTGTCTAACCACAGTGGCACCTGAAGCCCTGCCCAGTGAGGATAGAAATAAATAAATACCAATAAACAAATTGCCAATATGCCAATGGCTAACCGTAAATTCTTGCGCAAAACATAACCCAGGGCAATACACATAAAAGGTACCGATGGCAAATAGTGATAGAAAAACATAATTCTGGGGGATAAAGCCCAAGGAATAAAAAAGATAAAATATGAAAAAAGTATCAGTCTCAGTCTAAGATCTTTAAAGATAGCTACCGGTATCAAATAAAAAACTGCTATCAGTCCAGACCAAAAGATTACAGGGTTACCCAGGTTGTAAATCCGAGCCACCCAACCCCCAATTTCATTGGAGGTATACATATAAACCGGCCGGTAATCCAGAGGCCAGGTGTACCATAATGACGTGTAAGCGTGAGTCGCTTTCAAATTGGTGTGATACCACCACATTTGTTGTTGCACTCCGGTAAAAATCTCCCACGAGTGACCACTTGTAAACATCTGCCAGTAACTGCCAATATACACCAAGGGGGGAAGCAACAAATACCACAAATAGCCAGTCTTAAAGTTTCGCCTATGTAATAACCAGTACACCCCATAAATGGGTAGGGCATAAATAGCACTCCATTTGGAAGCCACCGCCAGACCAAAAGTTAAGGCTGACCCAAAATTTTTGTCTTTAAAAAATAAAAGAAGGGACAATAACATAAAAAACAAAAAATAAGTGTCGTTCATACCAATCCGGCTCATTACCAAAACCAAACCATCCAAGGAGTAAACACCGGCCGAAAACAAAGCCAGCCATTCATCGTCAAAGAGTTTCTTGGCAAGAAAATAAACTAAATAAACACAGCCCACTCCCAAAATAGCCTGAACGCTCCGCCATCCCCAGGCATTTTCGCCCAACAGAGCCATTCCCAGCGCCATCCCCAATTTGGCCAGGGGCGGATGGGTCCATTCGTAAGCAAAACCATCCGGGTGTGGATTCCACCACTCCCAAGCTTTGGGGTCAGTGTGTAAAACCAACTTGGCCGTAAAAGCATGGTAAACCTCGTCAAAATACATCTCCGGAGGATTACCCAAATTGTAAAAACGAGTAACAGTGGCAAACAACAAGATACCGACCAATATCCACTTCTGATATCTTTTCCCTATTTTTACCTCCGGGAACCGCTCTTCTGTTTTTGCACTCAATTTGAAATTTTCCCACCAGAGGCGGGTCCGCCTTGGGCGGATATTTTTTAATTT
>DAIPJT010000027.1:0-6502 GCA_036770125.1 Patescibacteria group bacterium | reverse complement strand
TATTCCAATAGTTTAAACATCCTTTCAATGTAGTTGGTGGTCACAATCTCTTTGTCGGTCACATTTTTCAAATATCGGCCCTCATAGCCGGGCGCGTCGGTTGGTTCAAAAGTCACCGACAAAGTATCACCATTAACCGACTCCGCCCCCTGAGTAGCCGCATTCATCACCCCGGGGCCCCCACCATTGACAATGGTGTAGCCTTTCTCAGCCACCAGCTTGGCCACGTCAAAAGTAGCTTTGTAAACAGGATCCGTTTCCGAAATGTTGGCATCACCAAAAAAGGCAACGTTTTTGATATAGGGTTTATTAACCCTTAAGGTTTCTTCCATAGCTGGGTAATTGGATCGCTTGTGTGGTGTCCTTCCAGAGTTTTTCCCAATCTGATAGCTTGTTCCACCAACCGATTGGCATAGCCCCACTCATTGTCATACCAGGCAAAAATTTTAACCATGTTGCCCCCCACCACCTGAGTTAACCCAAGGTCAACAATGGCCGACTCACTCCGACCGATAATGTCTGAAGAGACTAATGGTTCAGAAGAAACGGCTAAAATCCCTTTGTAAATGGCATTTTGGGACGCCTCTACAAAAGCCCGATTGACATCCTCAACGGTAACTGAATTACGCAGGAGTATGGTGAAATCGGTAATCGAACCGGTGGCAACCGGTACTCTTAAAGCCATGCCGTCAAACAAGCCTTTGAGCTCGGGAATGGTTTCCGTTGTCGCAATAGCCGCTCCGGTTGAGGTGGGAATAATATTTTCGCCGGCCGCTCGCGCTCTCCGCAAATCTTTGTGGGAGTTGTCCTGCAAATTCTGGTCATCGGTATAACCATGAATGGTGGTCATCATCGCCTTCACAATCCCAAACTTGGCGTGCATGACTGCAGCCACGGGGGAAATGCAGTTGGTGGTGCAGGAAGCATTGCTAATCACTTCGACCTCCCCTTTAAAATCGTTAACCCCCAAAACGTAAGTTCCGACATTCCCACCTTTGGCGGGAGCCGAGATAATCACTTTTTTGGCCCCACCCAAGGCGTGTTTTTTGGCGTCTTCCATCGAAGTAAATCTGCCCGTGGCTTCCACCACCACCTCTACCCCATACTTACCCCAGGGAATTAATCCTGGATCCTTTTGAGCCAGTACAGGAACTTTTAACCCATTTTCAGAGATCTTTAGGTAGCCAATCAGTGGATCTTCAGAAGCAGATTCACTTTGGACATTTAATTCAAATTTCCGATACATGGTGTCGTGGTTAACCAGGTGGGCCCAGCCATCCACGTCCATTGAGCCGGAAGTGTTGATAGCTTTAAATTGCATTTCACTGGCGTGTTTGGTCACGCCAATCCTAAAAGCCAACCTCCCTATCCTCCCAAAACCATTAATACCAATGTTGACCATATAATCAGTATATGTCTAAAAGAAGCTTTAGCAAAGAACCTCAATCCCAGGCAGGGTGCCGGCAACCAAATATTCCAACATAGCTCCCCCGCCAACCGATACCCAGTCAAACCGATCGGACAAACCCAACATGTAAACCGCCACAACACTGTCCCCGCCCCCCACTACCTTATAAGCCTTAGAATTGGCTACGGCCGCAAAAATTCTCTCCGTTCCCAACCGATGCCCCTCTTCCTCATACTTGCCCAAGACCCCGGCCAAAACAATGGTTCCGGCTTGGGTAATTTCGGTTTCAAAATTCTCAATGGAACGGATGGTAATGTCTTCTTTGTCAGGGTTAAGGCGGGCCACTACTACCCGTCCACCATCTGAGGAGCCCCCCTGGGTCACCTCCGAGGTGGACTCTTCGGAGGAAGCAGTTTCCAAGTATTCGGGCAAACGACCGCCAACCAAAACTTTGTCGGCCAAATTAGCCAGTTTTTGAATGTAGTCTAATTTATCTTTTTTCAATCCGCTTATTACAAAAATAACCGGCTTGCGAGGGCTGACTAAAACTTTTGACAGATTGCCAATTTCTTTTTCAAATCGCAAACCCAAAACTACTGTCTTGCCTTGAGCTTTCATTAATTTGGGAAGAGCCGAAATCGAGCAATGTTCCCGGTGACTGTTGGCAAAAGCATCATTGACATACATCTCGGCCGTTCCAGCCAGCATTTTAGCCAAGATTTCATCATTTGCTTCTTCCCTTGGATCAAAACGTAAATTCTCCAAAACTCTAAATTCCACTCCGGGCAATAATTCATGTAATTTAGTCTCCACCGGCTTCAAGCTCAGTTCGGGGACCTCTCTGCCATCCGGTCTCCCCCGATGACCAATAATCGTAACACTACATCGTCTATCAGCTAAAAAATTGAGGGTGGGCACCAAAGCCTGCAGACGCAAGAGTTCGTTTTCAGGAAAATTCAAGCCTTCTCCCAGGTCCAAATCCGCCCGCACCAAAACTCTCTTTCCCAAAAACTCAGTGGCAGACAAAAACGGCAGGTTCATAATTTATCTTACCACAATAACAATATCATCCTGAATCCGCCTGTCATTCCGTACTTGATACGGAATCCAGGGCAAAAGAACACGGATCCCCGATCCCTCCAATACGGCGGGCAGGCAGGTCGGGGATGACAGCAAACACACAACCCAGCCCTTGCAAAGAAGAAGAAGTAAAATACCCACAAATGACGGAGTGTAAAACAGTCGAAATCAGCTGGAAAAGTAAAGTAACGGGGGTGAAAGGTCATGGGAAAAGGCTTCCTGTTGGCTCCGATGGAATCACTGAAACAGGCGTTCTTGGTTTAAAGAGAAATTTGGACAAGGTGAACCCAACAGTAGACCACACAGTAACCGTGAGAAAACCACTTAAAGGACGCGGGGTAATAAAGATAACTAATAATCCCTAATTTTTCTTCTCAATCTCACTAACTTTTTGAAGTCGGTCGGTGAAGCGTTGTTCGCCGGAAAACTCGGTGGTTAAAAAAACCTCGATCATTTTTTTGGCTTTTTCTTCATCAATAAAATCAGAAGCCAACACCAAAACTTTCTTTCCTGAAACGTCTGTGGCCGACAAAAAGGCAGGTTCGTATTGTTTTTAAATTTGTTTACTAAGTTGTTTATCAAAAGTTAAAAGTCCGACCTTTTGCTCTCTGGCTGTGGCAAGCAAATAACTATCCACAAAATGTTGACCGTCTTCATAGCTTCCCCAGAGTGACAATAACACTTTTCTTTCTTCCACTTTTAACCACTTTTGTGATAAAAAAACTTTTAAGGCGTCAGCAATTTGTAACCTTTTCTGCTTGTAAAAACTTTCTAATACAAAGGCTACTTCAGCCACTACAATTGGTTTAACCACCAGTCGATATTCCCCACTCTCGGCTTTTCGAAAAATATCAACAGCTCTTCGATACAAAGACTCGTCATCCTTAGTCAAAAACCGAAGAATAATGTTGGTATCAATGATTTTTTGTTCCACGTTTTGCTAGATTTTCTCCAAAAGCCATCCTTGCCTTTCGCAAGTCAGCCTCAGACAAAGAAACGGACGATTTTAATGAGCCACCCAAGCTCCAAAAATCGCTTTTTGGGCGGACAATAAAACCGTCATCAAGCAACTCCATTTCCACCTTCGCGGGTGTCTCTAACCCCAGCAAGGCCCTAAAAGAAGCCGGAATGGTCAACTGACCCTGACTGGTTACCGTACCTACCATTTGCATATCCATTATTTTATCAAAAAATAATATGTTGTCAAGAAACAATGCAGGGTGAGACCCCAAGGCTATTAGTTCTTCTTCTCAATCTCACTAACTTTTTGAAGTCGGTCGGTGAAGCGTTGTTCGCCGGAAAACTCGGTGGTTAAAAAAACCTCGATCATTTTTTTGGCTTTTTCGAAGTCGATGTAATCGGTAGCAATGACCAAAACGTTAATGTTGTCATCAGCCCGAGCAGATAAAATTTGCTCCGAGTTTAGTCCCATCCCCGACCTAACTCCATCAACTTTATTGGCCACCATATCCACACCCACCCCAGAACCACACAGCAAAATACCCCGGGCGTCTGGGTCATCAGCCACTTTTTGGGCAACTTTCAAAGCGTAATCCGGATAATCATCGTTGGCGTCATAAACGTGGGCCCCAACATCCTCCACTTTATAATCATCGGCCACCAACCAAGCCCGCAATTTCTCTTTTAATTCAAATCCCCGGTGATCACCCCCAAGATATATCATTTGAAGCCCTCCGCTAAATCCAACACCTCTGCTTCAGGGTCTTGAGCCATCAAGATATCTTTAGCCACGGCCACCCCGACAGCTCCCAGCTCCAGACACTTCCGTACATCTTCCCGAGAATGAACCCCAGCCCCCACCACCAAAGGCACTCCGGCCCATTTGGACAACTCAAAAGCCGAGGCAATGATTCCCTGTTTAGCTGTCGCTACCGAAATGTCGCTTCGGCCGATAAACTCGGGTGGTTCGTAGGCAATATAGGTGGGATTCAAACTCAAATAATCACGCAGTTCATTGACACTTCCGGCAAAAATCAGGGTTTTAAGGCCCACCTCATTAGCCCTCTCCACAATCTGCTTAATTTCTTCTACCCCACGACAACGGTTTTCCGAATGGTTGATAAACACTCCGGCTGCTCCGTCTTCAACCACTGCTTCCGGCAAAATGGCTCCGGTGTGTGCACCATATGTCACCGGATCAATTCTCTGTGCCCAAATCTCCAACTTGCTGCCCGCAGACACTTCTTTGATATCGGTAGCCTGAACCACCGGAACAATTTTTACCCCCGTAATCTCTGAAACTTCTTCCAAAGAAGATATCAAACCAAAGACATTAGCCCCCGTTCCGGCCTCGTAAGTTTTGAAGTTAACAAAAATCATGGAATAATTACAAATTCTCAAATTACCAATAAATACAAATACACAATTGGCTATTGGTATTTATTTGTACTTATTGGTGTTCATTGGTACTTATTGTCTCGTCAAACAACTTTTGATCAAAGCCCACAATTTTTTTAGTCTCGCCGTTATCTTTTTCCACCAAAGTAAAAGGCACCCCCAGGTAGCCGTCCGACAAACGCATCATTTCGCTTTTGGTCAGTTCATCCTGATCGATCAACTTTTCGGTAAAAGGCAAATTTTTAGCCGCCAAATAATCCTTGACCATTTTGCAATATGGACAAGTGGTGGTGGCAAAAAGTGTGATTTTCATACCAAGAAAGATCGTAATAATTTATACCAGTAAGGGGCTTTAAATTCAACGACCTCACCGTCGGTAGCCGACAATTTGACCGCTACCGGCAGGTTGTACTTCCAAATATTCCCCCAGGAGAAGTGTTTCTCACCGTTAATTTGGTAATACAACACGCCACCCTCCTCAACAAGCTCGCCCCCAAAAATGTTGGTCGCATACTTGGCCCGCAAAATCGTTTTGGCCACTTCCATGGGTGAAACCCCCACCACCTGCGAGCCCACCGTTAACTTGTGAGTCACCACATCAATGGTCATCGGGTATGGTACCCCTACACTTAACCCCCCCTGACTCAAACGGTAACCGCTCCCTTGGTTTTTGACGGTCATTACCCGATCCAGATCAGATTCTTGGATAGTTACCAGGTCTGAGGTCACCGCCGACACATCCATAGTGTAATCCCCCAAGGTCAAGCGTTGACTGTCGTCCTCCAATGACAACAAAAGAGTTTTTGCGCGAGCCAAAGAGGTCCGGGTTGCCTCTTTGATTTGATCCACTCCATCTGCAGTGCCCAAAACATTAACCCGGACAGTATTACCGGTAACTGTTACCAGAGAGGCTGCCAGGGTCGTGCCAGGCATCAACAAGAAAGCCCCCATCAAGGCTAGACTAGCCACCAACATTTTCCGCATATTTCCCGCACTATTTCCGCCCCACTTTGCTAAAGTCATCATCAATTCATGATATCATATATGTGTGAGGCCACATCATCACAAAAACAAAAATCTCGTCCTTTTTTTACTGGGAATCACTCTGGCTTTCACCTTGATCAGGTTGCCCTTCTTCACCGATGTCATCCTGCGTTTGGGTGAATTAAAATACGTGGGAGCTTTTTTGGGAGGCTTAATGTTTGTCTCCACCTTTACTCTACCCTTGGGAGTGATGGTTCTTTTGACTTTAACCAAAGCCTTACCGCTGGGCATGTTGATTCTTTTTGCCAGCTTGGGCGCGGTTGCCGGAGACATGGTTGCTTTCAAATTTATCAAAACCAGAATCAAAAGCGACGTCGAACCCCTATACCAGGAAATTGAGTCCCTGGTAGGGAAAAACCACATCAAAAAAATCATTCACACCAAATACTTTGCCTGGACGCTACCCGTCATTGGTGCTTTTATCATGGCCTCTCCTCTTCCAGATGAATTGGGGGTAAGTTTAATGGGATTGTCGAACATGAGTGCTCGCAAATTTGCTGTTATTTCCTGGTTTTCCCACACTATCGGTATTGCCGTTATCATCAGTACCCTGGCATAACTAGTGCTTGCAAAAGACTTAGCTTTCGTATTAAATCACCACACGATGAAAAT